>NZ_JBNMGD010000066.1:0-5488 GCF_050872065.1 Methanobrevibacter sp. | reverse complement strand
TAAAAAATTGCAATTTTTTATATATATTAGATATTTTTCACGACTTGTACAAGGTGAATTATATGGCAGAAGAAAAAAGAGATAATAACGAAGAATTAAGGATTGGAGTTTACGTCTGTCACTGTGGTGTAAACGTTGGTGGAGTTGTAGACTGTCCTGATGTTGCAGAATATGCTAGTTCATTACCAAATGTAGTCTACGCAACTGACTACAAATACATGTGTTCTGACCCAGGTCAAGCTATGATTCAAGAAGACATTAAAGAGAAAAACTTAAACAGAATTGTTGTTGCAGCATGTTCTCCTCGTCTTCACGAACCTACTTTCCGTAGATGTGTAGAAGAAGCTGGATTAAACAAATTTTTATTTGAATTCGCTAACTTAAGGGAACAAGACTCTTGGGTACACATGAACGAACCTGAAGCAGCTACTGCAAAAGCTAAAGATTTAGTACGTATGGCTGTTGCAAAAGCAAGATTACTCGAACCATTAGAAGCTACTAAAGTAGCAGTAGATGACAAAGCATTAGTTATCGGTGGTGGAGTATGTGGTATTCAAACTGCATTAGATTTAGGTGATATGGGATTCAAAACCTACATGGTAGAAAGAAACCCAACCATTGGTGGAAGAATGGGACAATTAGATAAAACTTTCCCTACTCTTGACTGTTCAATGTGTATTTTAGCACCTAAAATGGTAGATTGTGCAAAACACGAAAACATCGAATTAATTTCCTACGCAGAAGTTAAAGAAGTAGACGGATATATCGGAAACTTCACTGTAAAAGTAGAGAAAAAAGCTAGATACGTAGATGAAGATCTCTGTACTGGATGTGGATCTTGTGTAGATGCTTGTCCTATCGAAATACCTAACTACTACGACGAAGGTGTAGGTATGGTAAAAGCTGCATACATCCCATTCCCTCAAGCTGTACCATTATGTGCAACTATTGATAAAGATTACTGTATCGAATGTATGTTATGTACTCAAGTTTGTGGGCCTGAAGCAATCGACCACAACCAAGAAGCTACTGAAATTGAATTAGAAGTTGGTACTATTGTAGCAGCTATCGGTTACGACCCATTCGACCCATCTGGAATTTACCAATACGGATACGGACGTTACACTAACGTTATTACTGCTATGGAAATTGAAAGGATGATTAACGCATCTGGTCCTACTGGTGGTCACGTAATCAAACCTTCCGACGGTCTCGAACCTAAACGTGTTGCATTCATCCACTGTGTAGGTTCAAGAGATGAAACAATCGGTAAACCTTACTGTTCCAGAGTATGTTGTATGTACTCCATGAAAAATGCTCAATTATGTATTGATCACGAACCTGATACTGAAGTTACCTGTTACTACATGGATATCCGTGCATTCGGTAAAGGATACGAAGAGTTTTATAAAACTTCTCAAGAAAAATACGGAATTGAATTTATCAGAGGTAAACCAGCTCAAATCTTCGAAAACGATGATTTAACCTTAACTATCAGAGCAGAAGATACTTTACTCGGTAAAGTAACTGAATACACTTACGATTTAGTTGTATTAAGCGTAGGTCTCGAACACTCTGCAGGATCTGACGAACTCAGACAAACCTTAGGTGTTTCAAAATCTGCAGACGGATTCTACATGGAAGCTCACCCAAAACTCAGACCTGTTGACACTTTAACTGACGGTGTTTACATTGCTGGTGTAGCACAAGGTCCTAAAGATATTCCTGACTCTGTTGCACAAGGTTCAGCTGCAGCATCCAGAGCAGCTATTCCAATGGCACAAGGAGAAGTAGAAATCGAACCTATTATTGCATCCAATGATGAAGCTGTTTGTGGTGCTTGCCAAGTATGTGTTGAATTATGTCCATATGCAGCTATTTCTATCGCAACTGGTGTAGGTGGAAAAGAATTTGCACAAATTAACTCCGCATTATGTAAAGGATGTGGTACTTGTGTAGGTGCATGTCCATCTGGTGCAATGAACCAACAACACTTCAAAACCGAGCAAATTATGGCACAAATCAGTGCTGCTCTTGAAGACTTAGGTAAATAGATTTAGAGATTATATCTCTATTTCTTTTTTTATTTTTTTTTAAGCTAATTTTTAAGAATTTTTTTATTTGCAGTTTTATAATTTTTCTATTTTTTCATAAATCTTATATTATAAGATAAACAAAAATTAAATCATAGATATTTAATTGGATATTAGGTGTAGTAAATGACTAATTATCATGATGAAATTTTAAATTTTGAAAAAATTGCAAAAGAACATACTGAATATATGAGAAACAGTGTTAACCTCATCGCTTCTGAAAATGTTACAAGTGTAGAAGTAACCGAAGCATTAGCTACTGATTTTGCTCACAGATATGCTGAAGGACAAGCATTTGAAAGGTTCTATGAAGGATGTCAATATGTTGATTTAATTGAAGATAAGACTAAAAAGCTTTCTTGTAAATTATATGACTGTGATTATGCTAATGTTCAACCGGTTTCTGGAGTAACTGCAAACCTTGCAGCATTCTTTGGATTTGCTAAACCTGGTGAAAAAGTAATGGCATTGGAAGTACCTTCTGGAGGTCACATATCTCACGCTGATGTAAGTGCAGCAGGTATTCGTGGTTTAAAAACAGTTTTCCATCCATTAGATAAAGATATTATGAACATTGACATTGATGCAATGAACAAAAAAATCCTTGAGGAAAAGCCACAAATTGTATTATTCGGTGGAAGTTTATTCTTATTCCCTCACCCAATTAAAGAAGCACGTGAAGCAGCTGATGAAGTTGGTGCAAAAATCATGTACGATGGAGCTCATGTATTAGGTTTAATTGCTGGAGGACAATTCCAACAACCTCTTAAAGAAGGAGCAGATTTAATGATGGGAAGTACTCACAAAACCTTCCCTGGTCCACAAGGAGGAATTATTCTCTCACATGAAGAAAATGCAGAAATCATTGATGAAGCAGTATTCCCAGGTGTCGTAAGTAACCATCATTTACACCACTTACTTGGTTTAGGTATTGCAACTACTGAAATGTTAGAATTTGGTGAAGCATATGCAAAACAAATCATTAAAAATGCTCAAGCATTAGGTCAAGCAATGTATGAAAGAGGTTTCGATGTATTATGCGAAGAACAAGGATTTACTCAATCTCACCAAATTGCAGTAGATTTAAGTAACATTAGATCTGCATCTGATATTGCTCGTGAATTAGCTGATAATAATGTTGTTTTAAATAAGAATCTCTTGCCTGGGGATAATAGAGACAATTCAGATGATCCATCAGGTATTAGAATAGGTACTCAAGAAATTACTAGAAGAGGATTGAAAGAAAAAGAAATGGATGAAGTTGCAGAATTCATTAAACGTGTTGCTGTTGATAAGGAAAACATTGCTGATGAAGTAGCTGAATTCATGAATCAATACACTAAACTTGATTATTCATTCTCTGATAGAGAAGCTTACCAATATCATAGATTATAGATTAAAATGAGAATAGGATTTGCATTTACTGGAGCGGGTCATTTACTCAGAGAATCAGTACAAGTGGCTGAAAAACTCGCAAAAGATCATGAAGTTACTATATTCTTGTCTGGGGCTTCTGAAGAAGTTCTTAGAATGTATGGCCTTTATGAAAGAGTTGAACGTTTAACTGGTGGAAAATACCGTGAACTTGCGACTGATTCCAATCAAAAATTTTCATATCCAATAACTGGTCGTCTTTCTCTTGGAAAGTATGACCTATTAATCGTCTCACCAGCTACAGCAAATACAGTTTCAAAAATTGTTCATGGGATTGCAGACACTTTAGTGACCAATGCTGTTGCTCAATCTGGAAAAGGTGCTGTACCGGTATATATGGTGCCAGTTGATATTCATCCAGGTCCAATTGACACAGTTCTTCCATCTAAAATGGAATTGTCTAAATGTCACTCCTGTGATGATTGTGTTGCTGCTCTTGCATGTGAACAGGGTGCAATAATTCCTCATGAAGAAATTGACTTGACAAAATGTATCGGATGTGGTTTGTGTAGAAACTCCTGCCCATATGATGCAATTTCTGAAGGTAAAATTGTAACAATCTACATGAGGGATATTGATATTGAAAATACCCGTAAATTAGCTAGTATTGATAATATTCAGATATTTGAAAATCCGGAAGAAGTCTTAGATAAAATCTAAGCAATCTCCTATTTTCAATTTTAACTTATCTTTTTTTGTTTCTAATATAAATTTAGCTGGTTTTTTTGGTCTATAAAATTTCCATGGCTTTAATCTGACTTTTTCATAAATTACTTTATTTTCATCAAAAAAATAGATATCTATTTCAAATCTCATGAAAATAGTATGAATGCCAGAATCTTTAAGATTTGTAAATACTAATCCTCCATCAAAATCTTTTTTTAGCATCAATCCTTTAAAACGTTTGTAAAATGTATTTGCATAGGTTATTTTGATTTCTAGAGGATTATGTGGTGTTTTTAAAATCATCAAAGTAATTTATCTTAATTCTTTTATATAAGTTTTTAATAGATTTAGAGAAATGTTTTCTTTTCCATCTCACCGTTGATTAAATCCTCAAATGCAATTTTAAAAGCTTCTTTTTCAAAAACTCCAGGAATCATTAACCTTTCATCCTTGTAGTTTATGAAGTAATATGGAGTTGTGCTTATACCATTTGAAATAGCTTCATCCATGTCAAGATCAACTTCAACAGAGTAAGTTTTCTTGTTTAAAAATTCTTTAATTTCATTTTTATCCAATCCACATGAAGATGTGATTTCTATTAGGATGTCGTGGTCTGCAATATTTTCATTTTTAATAAAATTATATTCAAATGTTTTTAAAACAAATTTTTGAGTCAGTTCAGGGTAATAACGCTCTAAATATTTAACAATTCTATGTGCATCCTTTGAACTTACAAGTTGCATATTCTTGTAGTTCATTTCTATTCCTTCATTTTGAGCAATTTTTTCTATCTCTTCAATTGCCCTTTCAGCATCTTTAACGGATATTCCATTTTTAATCGCATATCTCTCTATACTGTTTGATGGAATATTGGTTAATTTAGGTTCGAGTTCGAAGGATTTCATTTCCCATTCAACATCTAAATTGAGGTCATTGCATACACTTATGATGCGATTTAATCCAATGTATGAATAAGGACAATTAAAATCACTTAAATATTCGATTATCATTTTTATCATCTTTTTTTACAATTTGTATCTTATAATGATTGTTGTATTTTCTGTAATTATTTTAATCATTGTTTTATATCAAATTTTTTATATTAACATTATATCTTAATTTTAAATTTAATTTTAAATTTAGAGTAGTCCATGTTAATGCGAATCATGATTAAAATCGTTGATTTTGAATGTGTTTTTATTAAAATAATTATTTATATTTTTATTTAAATTAAACCAAAATTCTTTTCCAAATTCAGTTTTTAATGTTATTTCCATAACCTTTATTTATTATCT
>NZ_JBNMGD010000037.1:0-14759 GCF_050872065.1 Methanobrevibacter sp. | reverse complement strand
TATAGATATATTTACATATCAAATAATATTGAATGTGATTAAATGGATTTGAAAACTAATTTTAAAGAATCATTGATTTATCCGATTAGAAATTATAAAAATTTTATTCTACTTGGGACATTATTCATTGTTTTAGATATTAATTCTATAGTCTTTTTAAATAATTTAAGTTCAAATGATCATGTTTTAAGCATTTTCTGTATTTTAGATTCTATTATTCTATTAATCATAATAATAGGAAATCTAATTTCTATAATCCAAGAAAATACGCTAATTAATAAATTTGATTTGGAATGGGGGAAAAAATTTGTAATAGGTATAAAAGGATTTTTAATTTTTTCCTTTGGTACAATAATACCGTTAATATTATTCCTAATAATCACTTACATTACTGGAACTGGAGAATATTATTTGGATATGCTTGAAATAGGTGTTAATGGATTAACTATTAATTTTACAGTGATGTTCAATGATAGTTCAATTATCTTCCTTTTAATTAATATTTTCATAGTATTGCTGTTTACTTATTTTACAGTGATTGCATTGGCTAGATTAGCTCATACCAATAGTCTAAAAGAAAGTATTAATATAAAAAAGATAATTGAAGACTTGAAAAATATTGGAGTAATCCATTTTACTTTATGGATATTGGTAATGTTTATTTTAATGATTATTATGAGCATAGTATATAATAAAATCTCTTGTATTAGTTATATAGGAATGATAATTTCAAGTTATATATTAATACCTTATGTGGCTATGTTTTTATTCAAAAGCATTGGAAATGAATACTCAATTTAGGTAAAGAATATGAATTTTAATACTATTTATGAAAATATTAGAAATAATTATAAAAAAATTATAATATCTTTTTTAATATTCACCCAATTGTATATCCTAAAGACGTATATTGGATATTATAGTCCGTTACATATTGAATGTCATATTGGATTATACCCTATTTTAGGATTATTATTTGGTGGATGGGGAGCATTAGGCATATCACTTGCAAATCTATTAACTGACTTGTCCGGAGGATATCATTCTCTAGAAACCATAATCTGTTTTTTTGTAGATTTTATATATGCTTATTTACCTTATAAATTATGGTATACCTTTTCTAAAAATGGAAAATTAACTGCTCCTCAGTTAGGTACTATTTTTCATTTAGCAAAATTTTGTGGTGTAATTTTAGTATCTACTATGATATACACAGTATTAATCATAATGTTATTACATAATTCACAAAATATTGGTCTATTTTCATTAACTACATTGAATTATTTCTTAAATGCATTTATATTTGGATTTTTTTCAGGAGTAATTGGTATTATAATATCAAATCTGAAAAATATAAATCTGACAATACCTTCAGTAAATAAGAATCCTAGAATCAAAGATAAATGGTATAATTTAGCTTTTGTAATTGGAATAATATTGATTATAACATTTTTTATCATGATTAATGTATGTGAAAATCAGATATATTATGTTAATTTGCTATTTGTTATTGCAATATCTATATTGTTTTTATTTTACACAACAAAACCTGTTAAAGATCCTGTTATTAAAGAAAAATCAATTTATAAGCCGATTATAGAAAAATTAATATTAATATTCCTTGGTTTTATTATTGGAATATCTTTATTATTTACATCATTAGCTATTGTAATTGCAGTTGAAACTGGAGAAAGCAGTATGGTAATTGAAAATAGTTTAGGATTCACTATTTCAATATTATTATACCTATTTATAGGATGGTTAGCTTTCTTTATTCCAGGATTGATTGTTCTTAAATATGTTGAAGAAAATATAACACGTCCTTTGGCGTTGTTTTCAAAATTTACAAGGGGTTATATTAACTCAAAGGATAGTAAAGAAGTAAATAAAGAAAGTTTAATGGAAAAATATCAGGATTATTTCCAGAAGTATAATGAGATTGGAATATTGGGAAATTCAATTATAAAAATGATGTCTGATTTAGAGAATGTTACCTCTGAAAAAGAAAGAATATCTACAGAATTAACACTTGCAAGGGACATTCAGGAGTCAAAATTACCTACTAATTTCCCAAAAGATAAAGTATATTCAATCAATGCCTCAATGAAACCTGCTCGTGAAGTAGGTGGAGATTTTTACGACTTTTTTGAAATTGATTCTGAAAACATATGCATTGTAATTGGAGATGCATCTGGAAAAGGAATTCCTGCAGCGCTTTTTGCAGTAATTGCAAAGGAACTAATTAAAACTCAATTATTGAGTGGTGCTTCTTTAAGCGAAACAATGATATCTGTTAATAATAGGCTCTGTGAAAATAATGTCCAGTCCATGTTTGTAACAGCATGGGTAGGTGTTATAAATTTAAGAAAAAATGAACTTAAATTTGTTAATGCTGGTCATAATGCTCCATTAATTAAAAATGGAGAAAAATTTGAATGGTTGAATTCTAAACATGGGCTTGTTTTAGGAGCTATGGAAAACATACCATATAAAGAATTTTCTATTCCTTTAGAATGTGATGATTTCCAAATTTATTTGTATACTGATGGAGTTACCGAAGCGCATAATGATGAAGAAGAACTATTTAGTGAAAACAGATTAATAGAACTTATAAACAACAATGATTTAAACTCAGTTGAGTTTATTGATTATCTGAATGGTGAATTATATGAATTCAAAGGATCACAAGAGCAATTTGATGATATAACCATGATGATATTCGAATATAAAATTGGAGAAGATGAACATGGAAATAATTGATAATAAAAATGGAAACGAATTAAAAATTAAGTTAGTTGGAAAATTAGATACAAACACATCCCCTCAATTAGAGGAATTCATTCAGAATAATATTGAAGATGTGGAAAAGTTAGTCTATGATTTTGAAGAATTACTTTATATAAGTAGTTCTGGATTAAGAGTTTTATTATCTAGTCAGAAAATCATGAATACTCAAGGGGAAATGGAAATAAATAATGTAAATGAGTTTGTAATGGAAGTTTTTGAAGCTACAGGATTTACAGACATTATGAATATAAACTAGGTGGAATATGGTTATATATAAGAAATTAGATAAATTAAAGCCTACTGAAATAGAAAAAGTTTGGTTAAAATATTGTCATAATTGTAGAGAAACTCAAAATACTGTTCTAGAAAATATACTTAAGATCAATGAAAACACAGAATTTGGAATTAAAAATGGTTTTAAGGAAATTAGATCAATAGAAGATTTCCAAAAAAATGTTCCACTATCTCAATATTCTGACTATGATGAATATATTGAACAGCTTAAATTAGGGAAGAATAATCAATTATTCGACCAAGATATTGAATATTTCATAATGACTTCTGGAACAAGTTCTGGAAAATCAAAATTAATACCTGAAAATGAAGATTCAAAGAATATCAAAAATACAGTTTATAAATTGAGGAATTATTATCTCCTAAAAACTTTATTAATGAGTAAGGCAGATCCAAATTCACAATTGAATAAGTATTTAATAAGTAAAGAATTAAATCCAAAAGATGTTAATGTTCCTGAATTAGCCAATATTGTTCAAAATATGCATTATTTAACATTTTCAAGTAAAACAGATAATTATAAAACATCTGCAGGAATTCCAATTGGTTTTGCATCCGGAATGTCTTTTGAAAAATCATCATTCACTAATGGAATATCATATCCTCCAAGATTAATGACTAAAAGTGATGATGAAGCAAATAATTATCTTGTAATGCTCTTTTCACTAAGATTTGAGGATATTCTCTACATAACCACTAATAATGCATCTAATTTTAATATTAAAGTAGAGTATGCTATGGACCATGCAGAAGAATTAATTAATGATTTAAGAAATGGTACTATAACAGAAAGATTAAACCTTTCAGATGAAGATAGGCAGTATTACGAAAGTCAAATGGAAGCATTTCCTGAAAGGGCTGATTTTTTAGAAGAATTATTGAAAAAAGGAAAAGATCAATTTATTCCAAAAAATTATTGGCCTTATGTTATGTTAACTAAATTCTGGTTAGGTGGATCTGTAGGTCCTAATTCAGAAACCTCAAGAAAATACCTGGATAAAAAGACTATTTTCTTTGATGTGGGTTATGGGGCTAGTGAAGCTAAATTAACAATTCCTACAAAACCAGATAATCCTGAAGGTATATTATCTATATTCGGGGGATTCTATGAATTTAAAGACCTTGAAAATAATCAGATATTTACTGCAGATGAAGTTGAATTAAACAAAGAGTATGAATTGATAATTACTACTTATGGTGGTTTATATCGATATGAACTCCATGATATTGTAGAAATTACTGGTTTTACAGGAACAACACCTAATTTAATCTTTAAAACAAAATCTGGAGAAATGTTAAATATATCTCAGGAAAAAATTCCCGCTATTGAAGTTGTAAATAAAATAAAAGATGAAATGTGTCTAAGTTTCAAACAAGCTCAAATTTTTGAAAATCATGATGAAAAAAATTATGAGATTTATGTTGAACTTGAAAAAGAAACTCAAATCGATGTTGATGAATTATCTGGCAAGTTAAATGAAATATTAATTGAAAGTTTTGAATTATATGAATTATATAATAGAATGGGGTTAATGACTCCGTTAAAAATAATTCTAATGAAAAATGGATGGGTAGAATCATTATATTCAATGAAATCAAAAGGAAATGTCCCAAAATCACAAATAAAATTGCCTCTTATAATTACTGAAAGACCAAATAATGAATATATTCTCTAAAAGGTGAAAAAAATGAAAGGAATAATATTAGCAAATAAAGTATATAAAAAATTAATTGAATCAGAAAATCCTCCTAAAGATATTCAGCTTGCTTTAAACTTAGTAAATAGTTTAAATTTAGATTTAGACATTTTAGATTATGAAAAAGTCACTGTAACTTTGGATAATGAAGATGATGGTAAATTTTATTATGATGGAGAATTAAGGGATTTACCTGACTTTGCAATTAGTATTGCTTTATCCCAACGTGATGATTATAATTTACAAGCAGCTAAAAGAATGTTTGAAACTAAAGGATGTAGATACATAAATAGTGTTCAAACAACTCAAATTGCTAAAGATAAATTATACAGTTTACAATTAATAAAAGAAGCTATTCCAGAAATTAAAGTTCCAAAAACAATGCTTATAAACCAATACACTACTCCTGAAATGATTGTGGATTATGTTGGTCTTCCTTGTGTTGTTAAAATAATGGATGGTCTTCAAGGAAGAGGAGTTACTTTAGCAAAGGATAAAAAAGAACTGGAAACAATCTTAACAATGCTCTTTGCAGCAGAAAATAACAATCAATACATAGCTCAAGAAGCTATAATGACAAGTAAAGGTAGGGATTTGAGAATAACTACTGCAAATAAAGAATTAATTTATTCTTTTGTTAGAAGCAGTGGAGGAGATGATTTTAGATCAAATACTCATGTTAATGGAACAATTGAAGATTATGAACCTTCTGATGAATTATTAGATTTATCCTTTAGAGTTGCTGAAGCTATTAATTTACCATATGGAAGTATTGATTACTTATTTGGTGAAGATGATGAAGAATTTTATCTCTGTGAAGTGAATACTTTCCCAGGATTCAGTAGATTACTCCAAGCAATAGAAGAAAATGATGAAGAAACAATAAGAATCTTTAAAGAATTACCGCAAAAATTATTAAAATAAGGTGATTTTCTGAAAAAATTAGTAATAAGCTCACTGAAAAAATACTGGAAGCAGGTTATCCTAACATTAATATTTGTATTGCTTCAAGTTTACTTCCAAATTGAAATAATTAACATGTCAAAGGTAATTCTTGACAGTGGTGTAAAAGCCAATAACTTTGAAGTAATTTATAATAGTGGAATATTGATGTTGCTTTATACTTTGGGATCAATGATAATGGTTACTTTAGTATCCTATATAACTTCATATATCACAGGAAAAGTTTCATTTGATTTAAGAAGTAAAATGTTTAGAAAAGTAACAGATTTGTCATTATATGATTTTAATAAATTTGAAAGCGCATCTTTGATGAATAGAGCTACTGGAGATATAAATGTAATTCAGTTATTTATATTAAATCTTCTTAGAAGCTGTTTATTAATTCCATTTGTCATTGTAGGAGTTATTATAGAAACTATCATAATTAATAAGACATTAGCTTTGATTTTAATAGTGTTTTTCATAATAACAATCTTGTTCATGTTTATTAAAGGTAATAAAAGTCTTTCCTTCTTTAACAAACTCCAAAAAAGTATTGATAAATTAAATTCATTGTTACGTGAGAAAGTTTATGGTGTAAGAAGTATTAGAGCATTTGGAAAAGAAGATTATGAAAGAAATAAATTTAAAAAGGCAAATGATGATTCCTATGAATTAAGCATTGAATCTTCATTAAAATTATATTATGTTGCTCCAATGGCTGTATTATTAATGAATATAGCTGTTGTTATAATATATTATGTTGGAGGAATTCAGTTACAATATAATATGGTTAATGTTGCAGATTTATTACTATTCTTCCAATATATCACATATTTCTTAAGTAGCTTAGCATTAATTCCATTTATCGTAAGAATAATGCCTAAAGCTATTGTTGCATCAAATAGAATAGAAGAAGTCTTTGAATATGAACCAACATTAGTTAATAATCCGACTAAAATGGAATATAAAGAGGATTCATTTAAAGGTGTTGAATTTAATAATGTTATTTTCGGTTATTCAGGAGCAAAAGATGTAATAGCTGATATCAATTTTAAAGCACCTAAAGGAACAACAACAGCTCTAATTGGAGCCACTGGATCTGGAAAAAGTACTGTGATGTATTTACTTAATAGAATGTATGATCCTACCTTTGGTGAAATCTTAATTGATGGTATTAATATAAAAGATATTGATTTAAAAGAATTACATTCAAAAATAAGTTTTGGAAGTCAAAAATCAATGGTATTCAATGATACTGTAATTGAAAATATTAAAATGAGTGATGATTCTATTACAAGAGAAGATGTTGAAAAAGCATGTGAAATAACACTTTTCACAGATGCATTTAAAAGTCTTCCTTCAGGAATTGACAGTGTCATAGAAGAAAATGGTACTAATCTTTCAGGTGGTCAAAGACAAAGACTAAGTCTTGCAAGAACAATTGCCCAAGATTCAGATATTTATGTTTTTGATGATACATTCAGTGCTTTGGATATGAAAACTGAAAAAATTGTAAGGGAAAATATAAAAGAATTGCTCAAAGATAAGACTGTGTTTATGGTTGCTCAAAAAATAAACACTATCATTGATGCAGATAACATTTTAGTATTTGATGCTGGACGTATCGTATGTCAAGGAACTCATGAGGAATTATTGGGAAAATGTGAAATTTATAACGAGATTTATGAATCTCAAGCATATATGGATAAGGAGTAATTGAAATGGTTAAAAATAATAAAAATTCTCAAATGGGATTACTTAAAACTATTTACCAATTAATTGGGAAAGATAAATATAAATTTATTTTAGCCATTGCATTAATGGTTATTGGAACTTTCTGTTTAGCATATGCTCCAAAAGTTGCTGGGAAAATAACTGATGAATTCTCAAAATTTGCAACTACAAATGTATTTGATGGAAATGTAATAGTAACTCTTCTTATATCATTATTAGCTTTATATGTTGTTGGAAACTTATTAAAAATGGTTACTGACCGTATGATGATTTTTATAAGTAGTAATGTAACTTTAAAATTAAGAGATGAGTTACATGAAAAAATGCATAATGTTCCTATAAATTACATTGACTCAACTCCAAGTGGAGATATAATCGCTAGATTAACAAATGATATGAGCAGTGTTGAATCAATGATAAGCAGTACATTAGCTACACTCTTTGTTCAATTTATTATTATCATTCTTGTTATTATAATGATGTTAATTTTAAATGTTGAATTGAGTATTATTTATCTTATATTAATTCCATTATCTTTTGGTATTCTCAAATTCATAAGTAGTAGAACAAAAGTACAGTACAAAAAACAACAGAAACTTGTTGGTAAATTAAATGGAGTAATTGGAGATAATTTCAACAATCATCTGATTGTAAAATCCTATAATATGGAAGAAAAATCATTAGATAAATTTGATAAAATCAATAATCAAATATTTGAATCCTATTTCAAATCTAGATTTTACTCAGGATTTATCATACCTATCAACACTATCTTAACAAATCTAGGATATATTGGTATTTGTGTTTTCGGAGGATATTTTATCATTTCTGGAAGTCTCACAATCGGAACATTTTTAGCATTTATTCTATATGGACAAATGTTGACCGAGCCTTTAACAACTATTGGAAATAATCTTAACATATTGCAATCAGGATTTAGTAGTTTAGAAAATATTCTTGATGTTTTAAATGTAGAAGAAGAAAAAGATTTTGAGAATAGTGAAAATCTCCTTGAAAATGATGTTAAAGGTGAAATCGAATTTAAAAATGTTAAATTTGGATATAGTGAAGACAAAATATTAATGGATGATGTTAATTTTATTGCAAAATCAGGTACAACAAATGCTATTGTGGGACCATCAGGAGCTGGAAAAACCACAATTGTTAATTTATTAATGAGATTCTATGATATAAATGATGGAACCATATATTTAGATGGTAAAAATATTTATAAAATCAAGAAAGATGATTTCAGGAAAAGTTTTGGAATGGTTCTCCAGGACAGTTGGGTTTTCGAAGGAACAATAGCTGAAAATATTGGGTACGGAATGGAAAATCCAACAATTGAAGATATTCATAAAGCTGCTGAGATGGTAGGCTGTGATAAATTTATAAATCTATTGCCTGATGGTTATGATACTGTAATTAGTGAGGAAAATACTAATTTAAGTGTTGGTGAAAAGCAATTGTTAGTTTTAGCCCGTACAATAATATCTGATCCTAAAATATTAATTTTGGATGAAGCTACAAGTCAAATGGATACAAGGACAGAATTATTAGTTACAAAAGCTATGGAAGAAATGATGAAAGGTAGAACAACATTTATAATAGCTCACAGGTTATTTACAATAAAAAATGCAGATAAAATTATTTTCATGAAAAATGGAGATATAAAAGAAGTTGGAAACCATAAAGAATTATTAGAATTAAATGGATTATATGCTGAGATGTATAAAAGCGGATCAATTAAAAGCGAGTGATAATATGGAACGTGAAATAAGAAAAAAGATATATGGAGAGTTATTAGATGCTCCTTCAAAAGCTCATAAACAATTAGAGCTATTTAGTCTTGATGCAAAGAAAACTAATGAAGAATTATTAATGAAAATATTGGATGACAATAAAGACACTGCATTTGGAATAAAATACGACTTTAAAAATATTAAATCTATTAAAGAGTATCAGGAAAAAGTCCCAATATCCGAATACGATGATTATATTGATTTTTTAATTCCAATGGTATTCCAAGGTGTAGAAAACCTTTTAACAGTTTATCCTGTAAAACATTACAATAAATCTTCAGGAACACTTGGTAACCCTAAAAAAATACCAATTAGTGAAGTAGCACAACAATTGAATTTCTTGTATTCTCTACCATTTGTATTACACTTAATCACAGAAGAATTAGGGGACAAATGGAAAGAAGGAAAAATATTCATAATCGGACAATATAATATATCTTCTGTACCTTCTGGAGCTACATATGGAGCTTTAACTGCAAAATTAGCAGATAATATGAAAGACTATTTTGATATTTTATCAACAAGTCCTGCAGAAGTTCTTGTTCCACAAGGAGATTTAGATACACACTACCTTCAATCATTATATGCGCTTCGTGAAAAAAATACAACTATTATTATTTCTGCATATTTCAGTTATTTCTTGGAAATTTTAAGATATATGGAAGACAATCATGAAATGTTAATTGAAGATATTAGGAATGGAACAATTAATCCTTCAATTAATTTATCCCCAGAAACAAGGGAAATTTTAGAAGGAAAATTAACTCCAATGCCTGAAAGAGCTGATGAATTAGAAGAAATATTCAGCAAACCAATTGACAACACTTTTGTTAAATCAATATGGCCAGATATGCAAGCATTTGAAGGAATTGGAACCTCAACATTCGAAACATATGTTGAAAAAATAAGGGAAAAATATGCTAGTGAAGAAACTCCAATCTTATATTTAGGATTACAGGCTTCAGAGGGAATTTTCTCAACACCACTTGAATTGAATAATAAGAACAGTGTATTGATTCCGAATGCAATATTCTTTGAATTTAGACCTGTTGAACAGGAAGGTTATGATAATCTTTTAACACTTGATCAGTTAGAAGTTGGAAAAGATTATGAAATAATTTTAACAAATTTATCTGGATTTTACAGATATAAAATAAAAGATGTTGTAAGAGTAACTGGAATGCACAATACTTTACCGGAAATTACATTTAAATATCGTTTAAATCAGACTGTAAATTTAACTGGAGAAAAAACTACTGAAGAAGCTTTAAGAGAATCAGTAAAACAGTGTGAAGAGAAATATGGCTTTGACTGTGTTGATTTTACAGTATTTGCAGATACTGAGGCTGTTCCAATGAATTATAATTTCCTAATAGAACCAGATAACCTAGATGATATAGATGTTGATGCTCTTAGAAATGATTTAGAAGAAAATCTCGGTAAAGCAAATCCTTCATTTGGTTCTAAAATTAAAAATGGAACTTTTGGTGAAACAAAACTTGAAATCTTACAAAAAGAAACATTCATGCTTTACAGGGATCTTATGGCTATGAAAGGGGTAAGTGTAGTTCAGCTTAAACCTCCTAGAATAATAGTAAATGAAATGCAAAGAAAATTCTTCTATGCTCTTAGGGAACTTTGATAAAATGAAAAAACTTATATTTAATGCAGATGTCAGTGAATTAGAGAATATTTTCAATGAATTAAACAAATTATTGGAAGATTATGATACTGATGAAATAGCTGTTATGAAACTTAAATTAGTATTAGAAGAAATTTTCACCAATATCAGCAATTATGCATATAATGATAAAGGAATAGTTGAATTTTTAGTTGACATAATTTCAAATCATCAATTAAAAATTATAATAAAATTAATCGATGAAGGAGAATATTTCAATCCTCTAAAACAAGCTACACCAGACACTACATTAAGTTCTGACGAACGTGAAATTGGTGGTTTAGGCATTCTTCTTATTAAAAAGAATGTTGATGAAATAGAGTATGAAAGAGTTGACAATAAAAACATTTTAACTATTCATAAAATTTTAAATTAGTGATTCCCTTTATGGGAATATTAAATTTTTCCTTAGGGAAAAATTACTTTTTTTTTTATTTGAATAAGTGTATTTGTTATGCACTGTTAATATAACCAAATAATTAGTTTTTTTACTAAACATTTTATATGATAAGAAATATATTATACATAATATAAATTTTAGATTTAAGGAGAATTCTTATGATAGTTAAAGATTGGTGCTCATTTTGTGGTGAGTGTGCTGGGGTTTGCCCAAGAAATTTGATTCAAGTAAGAGAGTATTCATTAGTATTTAATGATGATGACTGTAAAGATTGTGATACATGTATTAAAGCATGTCCAATAGATGCATTAGAAAAAGAGGACTGATTATATGATTGAAACTGATGTAGTTGTAGTAGGTTCTGGACCTGCAGGATCAAGTGCAGCAAAACATGCTGCATTAGGTGGAGCAAAAGTTATTTTAATGGATAAAAAATCTGAAATTGGTGCACCAAAAAGATGTGCTGAAGGTGTTTCAATTCAAGGACTTGAAAAATTAGGTATTGAACCTTCTCCTCGTTGGATTACCCAAGAAATCCAAGGTGTAAGAATTCAAACTCCTGATACTACCGATGTTTGGTTAACAAAAGATGAAGTAAAATTACCAGAAGCAGGTTACATTTTAGAAAGAAAAGTATTTGATAAACACATGGCAATGGATGCTGCAAGAGCAGGTGCGGAAATTAGAATCAAAACTTTAGTAACTGGTATTGAAAAAATTGAAAATGGTTACTTAGTATTTACTGAATCCATGGGTAAAGAAGAAGTTTTCAAATGTAAAATATTAATCGCAGCTGATGGTCCTGAAGGCCATGTTGCAAGATGGGCAGGTTTAAGACCAGCTGCAAAAGCTAAAGAAATGGAATCTGGTGTACAATACGAAATGTGTAATGTTGAATTTGAAAAACCTGGAATAATTGAGTTTTACTTAGGTTCATGTGCACCTGGTGGATATGTATGGATTTTCCCTAAAGGAGATGACATTGCAAATGTTGGTTTAGCAATCTTACCTCATATGGCTGAAAAAACCGCTATCGAGTATTTAGATGATTTTGTTGCAAAATCCCCTTACTTAAAAAATGCTCAAGCTGTTGAAATGAATGTTGGTGGAGACCCTGTTGGTGGAATGACCAAAAAACTCTATGATGATAATATTTTAGTTTGCGGAGATGCTGCTGGACAAGTAAATCCATTAACTGGTGGAGGAATTATCAGCGGTATGACTGGGGGAATGTGTGCTGGTCAAATAGCTGCTAAAGCTATTAATGAAGAAGACTGTTCTAAAAAATTCTTAAAGAAATATGATGAAATGGCACACGATGAACTAGACCACGAAATTAAAAGATATAAAAAAGTACAAGAGTACTTACTCACTTTATCTGATGAAGAATTAAATGAACTTGCTCATGCATTTGAAGGTGCAACTTTTGATAAGATTTCAACTACTGAACTTGTTAAAAAAGTAATTAAAGTATCTCCAAAAGCATTACTTAAATTA
Organism: Methanobrevibacter sp.; assembly: GCF_050872065.1. GTDB lineage: Archaea > Methanobacteriota > Methanobacteria > Methanobacteriales > Methanobacteriaceae > Methanocatella. The sequence goes on along the minus strand of NZ_JBNMGD010000037.1, from coordinate 1,922 downwards.
GGTAAATTTGTTTAGGTGTTTTATATGATTCTTATTACTGGTGGTGCAGGATATATTGGTTCTCATACAAATAAAGCATTGCATGATGCAGGTTATGGCACTGTTGTAGTTGATAATCTATGTAATGGTTATGAAAATTTTGTTAAATGGGGCAATTTTGAAAATTATGACATTGGAAGCAAAAACCTTAGGGAAGTTTTTGAAAAATATGACATTGATTGTGTCATTCACTTCGCTGCATTTTCATCAGTAGCAGAATCAATTAAAATACCTCAAAAATATTTTAAAAACAATTATAAAAATACTTTAAATCTTTTACAAATAATGAGGGAATTTGGAGTTAATAAATTTATTTTATCTTCTACTGCAGCAGTATATGGAAATCCTGAGAAGGTTCCAATTACTGAAGAGCAGGATTTAAAACCGATTAATCCTTATGGACACTCTAAATTTATCACTGAAAAAGCTCTTGAAAGAGAAGCTGAAAAAGGTGACTTTAACTTTGTAGCTTTAAGATATTTTAATGCAGCAGGAGCAGACTTTGATTGTGAAATTGGAGAGTTACATGATCCTGAAACTCATTTAATTCCATTAGTATTAGATGCTGCTAGTGGAAAACGTGAAAGCATTTCTATTTTTGGTGATGATTATAATACACCTGATGGAACATGTATTCGAGATTATATACATGTAAACGATTTAGCGGATGCACATATTAAAGCATATGAGTATTTATGCAATGAAGATGAATCTAACATTTTTAATCTTGGAAATGCTCATGGATATTCTGTTTGTGAAGTAATTGAAATGTGTAAGAAAGTTACTGGTTGTGACTTTGAAGTTAAAATTGATGAACGCCGTGAAGGTGATCCGGATATATTAATAGCTGATTCAAGTAAAATTAAGGAAAAATTGGGTTGGAGTCCACAATACGATTTGGAAAAAATTGTTGAGTCTGCTTGGAAATGGCATAAAAAAATTAATGCAGTTTAGGTAATGTTCATGGAAAATGAAAGTCATGAATCAAAGATAGATATTCGTATAATCGTATCAGGTTTGGATATTGCACAAATAGTTTCAAAAGCTGTTAATAATATTAATCTTGAGCAGGATTATAATATTATTGTTTCATCAATAATCCCCACCGTGGAGTTGGACATTGTTAAAAAAGTCGCTAATGGTGCGGACATTCTTTTAATTGGTGGATATGGAAGTGATGAAACTTATAATATTCTTTTCAATGAATTAAAAACTGATTTTAATCATATTGGATTATTTGATTATAATAATATTGTTGTTGAAGATGAATCTTTTGATTTTAAACTAGCTGAAAAGGAGATTCTAAATTCAATAATAAAATCGACATTGTCTTATTCTTTAAATCTAATTAACATTCACACATTAGAAAATAAACTAATGAAAGTGACTCATAATTATAATAATCTTCTAGATGATTATAATCAGGTTCTTAAAGAAAATGAAGTTATGTCTCATGAAAATAAGGAATTGGTGGAAGACATTAAAGAGCTAAAAGCTGATTTTAATGCATTTAAATTGCGTTATGAAGATATTTATTCTAAAGAAATTCTTGAAGTATTTAATCTAGATGATTTATGGCAGGAAACATTTAAGCAAGATTTATTGGATGTGGATAGACTTGTCATTGCAACTGATAAATTTATGCCGGAGGATATTATTGTTGGTCAGGGATTTATTGCTTCAAAATCAAAAGAAAAAGCGATTGAATGGTTAAAAATTATCAAGACTGCATTGATATTTGTTGATGATAATGCAGATGATTTGAAAAAGAAATCTAATGTTCAAGAAGAAGAAAATGCACAAGAAGACAAAGAAGATTATGATATCTCCAATACTTTTGAAAATTTTTGGGATTAAACAATTATTTTTTATACTAGTTAAAT
>NZ_JBNMGD010000020.1:0-24945 GCF_050872065.1 Methanobrevibacter sp. | reverse complement strand
ATTACTATTATTTTATTATAATTTAAAAATTCTTAATTTTGGTTATTTAAATGAATGTTCAAGAAGATTTTAACAAATTTATCAAAGACAGTAAAAGGGTATTAAAAGTTGCTAAAAAACCTGATAGTAAAGAATACAGAGAATTAGCTAAAATCTCTGCTTTAGGTGTTGCTGTTATTGGTGTTTTAGGTTTTGTTATTGTTTTATTAGGCTCTTTAATTGGCTTATAAGACTAACTTTTTTATTTTTTTGATCTTATTTGATTATAGTAAAATTTTTTGTAATGTTTTGTTTTATTTAAAATTATCATTTTTTTAAAAACTTTTATATACTATAATTTATATAGATATTCATATTATAGAATTCTTATTTTCGAGATATTTTCTTCTTGAAAATTATGGCTTTTATAATATTTTTAACTTAATGTATGATTTTATTAACAAGAAAAATTTTAAAAAATAGGTGAATTTTTTATGGAAGATACTAATAGTTCCATATATGCTCTTAAAACATCCGCAGGTCAGGAAAGAAATGTTGCTAGGCTTTTAGCACGTAAAGCTAGAACCGTTGATGGTATAGGCATTTCTTCAATTCTTGTTCCAGAATCTTTAAAAGGGTATATTTTAGTTGAATCTTCAACAAAAATAGATCTTAGACACCCTGATTTAAAAGTACAACATTTAAGAGGTATTGTTGGTGGTGATGCTACAATTCCTTTTGATGAAGTAAAAAGATTCTTAAAACCAGAACCTATTATTTCCTCTATTCAAAAAGGAAGTATTGTTGAACTTATTTCTGGTCCGTTTAAAGGAGAAAGAGCAAAAGTGGTTCGTATTGACGAATCACGTGAAGAAGTCGTTCTTGAGTTAATAGAAGCGGCAGTACCAATTCCGGTCACTGTTAAAGCTGATCAAATTAGAATAATTCAAAAGGAGGCTGACTGATGGCTAAAGATACAGTCGAAGTTCTTATCGAAGGTGGAACTGCTACTCCTGGTCCACCATTAGGTCCAGCTTTAGGACCTCTCGGTATTAACATGATGCAAGTAGTTGAAGAAATTAATAAGAAAAGCGCTGACTTCGCAGGAATGAAAGTGCCTGTTAAAGTTATCGTTGACAGAGATACTAAAGATTTCGAAATTGAAATTGGTACTCCACCTACAACTGCTCTTATCATGGAAGAGTTAGGCATCGAAAAAGCTTCTCATGAACCAGGTTTGGATATTATAAATGACTTACCAATTGAAGCTGCATTTAAAATCGCAAGAATGAAATTTGATTCATTACTTGCTAATGATTATAAATCAGGTATCAAAGAAGTTATGGGAACCTGTGTTAGTATGGGATTATCTGTTGATGGTAAAGACCCAAGAGAAGCACAAAAAGATGTTGATGCTGGAAAATATGATGATATCTTATTAAAATAGATATTATATTGTTAAATTTAAATTAAGTTAATAAATACAGTGTATATGATGTTATAATTTAAGTTATAATTGATATACTGTTTTTAATTCATGCAATCGTTGAAGAATTTTTTCTTGTAATCGATACTCATGAAACCAAAAAATATCCAATGAACATTAAATGTTCATGGGGGATTAATATGACACAAGATGTAATTAACGCGGTGAAGGAGGCAAAAGAACAATCTAAGCCGAGAAACTTCACTGAGTCCGTAGATATTATTATTAATATCCGTGACTTAGATGTCAAAAAACCAGAAAATAGGTTTAATGAGGAAGTTACTCTTCCTAAAGGCCGTGGCAAAGATGTTAAAATCGGAGTCATTGCTGATGGGGAACTCATTGTTCAAGCTAAAGATGCTGGTCTTGACACTGTAATTAATAAAGGAGATTTAGAAGCTTTCGGAAAAGACAGAAAATCTGCTAAAAAAATGGCAAACTCTGTTGATTTCTTAGTAGCTCAAGCTGATATGATGCCCCTTGTTGGTAGGTTTTTAGGTCCAGTACTTGGTCCTCGTGGTAAAATGCCAAAACCAGTACCTGCAAGTATTAAATTAGCTCCTCTCTTAGAAAGATTACAAAGTACTGTCAAAGTTGGTGTAAAACAACAACCAAGTATTCAAATTGTTGTTGGAAGCCAAGACATGTCAGACGAGGATATAGCTGAAAATGTGGAAACTGTTCTTACAGTCTTAGACCGCAATTTAGAAAAAGGAAGAAGTCAAATCAAGTCCATGTTTATTAAAACAACTATGGGACCAGTAGTGAGGGTGATCTAATGGCTCATGTTGCAGAATGGAAAAAGGAAGAAGTCCAAGAGCTTAAAGAAATCATTGATCAATACGATGTAATTGGTGTTGTTGATTTAATGAACATTCCTGCTAAACAGCTTCAAGAAATGAGAAGATCTCTCAATGGTAAAGCTGTTATCAGAATGTCTAAAATAAATCTCATTGATTTAGCTCTTGAAGATTGTAATGCTGATAAAAACAACATTGTTGGTTTATCTGATCATATGGAAGGTCAAATTGCACTTATTGCAACTGAAATGAACCCTTTCAAATTATACAAAATATTAGAAGACAGCAAAACTTCAGCTCCTGCTAAACCAGGAACTATTGCTTCTGATGATATTATTGTACCTGAAGGGGACACAGGTTTTGAACCAGGTCCTTTCTTAGGTGAATTACAACAAGTTGGAATTCCTGCAAAAATTGATAAAGGTAAAATCTGCGTACAAAAAGAAACTGTCGTTGTAAAAGCGGGTGAAGAAGTTTCTAAACAAGTAGCAGCAACCTTATCCAGAATGGATATTAATCCTATGGAAGTAGGAATCGATTTAAAAGCAGTATACGAAGAAGAAGCAATTTATACTTCCGACATACTTGCAATCGACGAAGAACAAACATTAGCTGACGTTCAAAATGCATTTAGAAATGCATTTAATTTATCTGTAAACGCAGCAATCCCTACTGATGAAACTATTTCCACTATTATTACTCTCGCATACACTAGAGCTATGAATGTTGGTGTTGCAGGAGCAATTGTAACCTCTGAAACTGCTGAACCGATTATTGGTTTAGCTCAAGCTAAAATGTTAGCTATCGCATCTGAAGTTGCTGATGTAGCTGGTGCTATTGATGACGAATTAGCTGATAAACTTTCTAATGTTGCTGTAGCAGCTGCTCCAGTAGTAGAAGAAGTTGTTGAAGAAGAGGAAGAAGAGGAAGAAGAAGAAAGTAGTGAAGAAGAAGCAGCAGCTGGGTTAGGAGCTCTCTTCGGTTAAATTAATTATTTAAAATTTTTATTAATAAACTAACACTTTAAAAATTTATGGTGATAACATGGAATACATATATGCGGCAATGATTTTGCACAGTGCAGAAAAAGAAATTAACGAAGAAAATGTTAAAAGTATTATCGAAGCAGCAGGAATTGAAGCTGAAGATGCTAGAATCAAAGCTTTAATCGCAGCTTTAGAAGATGTTGACATTGACGAAGCTATGGAAACTACTGCTATGGCAGCAGCAGCTCCTGCAGCAGCTCCTGCAGCAGCAGAAGCAGTTGAAGAAGAAGAGGAAGAAGAAGAGGAAGAAGAAGCTTCTGAAGAAGAAGCAGCAGCTGGATTAGGTGCTCTCTTCGGATAGATTTTTTAAATCTATCACCTTTCTTTTTTTATTTTTTAAAAACTTATATAACTCTTATTTTAAACTAATTTTAACTTAAAACATAAATTATTTTTTCACTTTAATTCTATCAAATTAGGCTCTTTTTCATTAATTATTTATTTAACAAAAATAATATTATAAACTAATAAATAATTTAAACTGATTCATATGGTAGAAATTTTTGAAAAACTTGGTTATAAACTACAAACTTGTAAAACTTGTGGACAAGAGTTTTACTCCCAGGTTGATAGAGATACTTGTGGAGATGCTCCATGTGATGAGTATGGTTTTATTGCAAATCCTGCTACTGATAAACCATACAATTTATATGAAATCCAGAAAGTTTTTAAAGAATTCTTAGAAAGTGAAGGCCACACTGCTATCGACAGATATCCTGTTTTAGCAAAAAGATGGAGAGATGATGTATTTTTAGTTGGAGCATCTATTTTCTGTTTCCAACCATGGATTACCTCAGGACTTGTTAAACCTCCTGCAAATCCATTAGAAATAGCTCAACCATCTATTAGACTAAACGATGTAGATAATGTGGGAAGAACTGGTCGTCACATGACCTGTTTCACTATGGGTTCTCATACTGTAATTAATACTGAAGAGGATTTCATTTACTGGGAAGATGAAACCATTAGGCTTTGTCATGAATTTTTCAAGTCTATTGGGATTAATACAGAAGAAATTACATTCATTAAATCTTGGTGGTCTGGTGGAGGTAACGAAGGACCTTGTTATGAAGTATGTTGTAGGGGAGTAGAACTTGCAACTCTTGTATTCATTCAATATGAAACATTAGAAGATGGATCTAAAAAAGAAATTCCAATTAAGGTTGTAGATACAGGTTATGGTCTTGAAAGAATTGCTTGGATTTCACAAGGAACTCCAACAGCTTACGATGCATGTTTTGCACCTGTTGTTGATAAATTAAGGGAATTAACTGGTGTTGAGATTAATGAAGATATTCAAGGAAGAAATGCTCAGATTGCTGGAATGATGGATATTGAAGACATTGGGGATTTAAAAGAACTTCGCCAACAAGTTGCAGATAGTTTAAACCTTTCATTAGAGGATTATTTAGAGGAGGCTGAACCAATGGAAGCAATTTATATTATTGCAGATCATACTCGTTGTCTTGCATTCATGATTGCTGATGGTATTATTCCATCTAATGTAAAAGAAGGTTATCTTGCAAGATTAGTTTTAAGAAGAACTATTAGATTCATGAAAGAGTTAAACATGAAAGAATCTCTTGCAGATATCATGGCAATACAACTTGACTTTTTATCTAAATTCTATCCTGAAATTCGTGACAGTGAAGAACACATCATGAATATTATTACTTTAGAAGAGGAAAGATATGCTACTACAGTTAAAAAAGGTAAAAGCATTGTCAAAAGGTCCATCAAAAGACTTAAAAAAGAAGGTAAAAATGAAATGCCTCTTGACATGTTAATAGATTTATATGATGCTCATGGAATTCCTCCTGAAACTGTTGTTGAAATGGCAGGAGATGATTTCACTGTAAATGTTCCAGATAATTTCTTTACACAAGTAGCAGGAGCTCACGAAAAAGATGAATCTAATGTAAAATCCACTTTTAAAGTAGATTTCCCTGAAACAGAGTTATTATTCTATAAAGATTTCTACCAACAAGAATTTGAAGCAGAAGTTTTAGGTGTAATTGAAAAAGATGGAGATCAATGTTTAATTTTCGATAAAACCATATTCTATCCTGAAGGGGGAGGACAACCTTCTGATATAGGTGAAATTTTCATTGATGGTGAAGTTTTCAAGATGTCATATGCTGAGAAAGTTAATAATGTGGTCTTACATCATGTAGATGAGGTTCCACAGGATATTGCTGGTAAAACAATTACAGGTAAACTTGATTGGAATAGAAGAATAACTCTTGCACGCCATCACACTGGAACTCACTTGGTCATTGCAGCTGCAAGAAAAGTATTAGGTCAACACATTTGGCAAGCAGGATCTCAAAACAACCTTTCAAGAGCACGTATTGATTTATCTCATTACAAACGTATTACTCAAGAGGAATTAAATGAAATTGAGAAATTAGCTAATGAATATGTAATGGCTAATATTGATTTGGATATTCAATTCCATACAAGAGATGAAGCACAGAAATTATATGGTTTTGTACTTTACCAAGGAGGTATTGTTCCGGGTAAAATGATTCGTGTTGTTAAAATTCCTGGAATTGATGTTCAAGCATGTGCAGGAACACATGTTTTAAGAACTGGTGTTGTAGGACCAATTAAAATTAACAAAACTGAAAGAGTTCAAGATGGTGTTGAAAGAATTGATTTCTCAGCAGGTATTGCTGCAATTGATTCAATTCAACATGATAATGAGCTTTTAAGGGAAAGTTCTTCAATATTTAAAGTTGACAATGATCAACTTCCAAAAACATGTGATAGATTCTTCAGTGAATGGAAAGCACAGAAAAACGAAATTGATAAGTTAAAATCCCAAATTGCTTCCTTAAAAATGAATTCTTTAGCTGATGATTATGATGAAATCAATGGATTGAAAGTTGTATCTGAATTAATGGAATCAGACTTTAAAGAACTTCAAAAAATAGCTACTGACTTCACTGATAATGGAAAAGCAGATGTAGTTATTATGGGAAACAATGACGGTAAAATTGTTGGTGCAGCTTCTCAAAATGCAATTGATAATGGAATTAAAATTAATGAAGTTATCAAAACTGCAGCTGGTGTATTAGGCGGTGGCGGTGGTGGCCGTTTAACTTTGGCACAAGGTGCAGGTAAAAATGCAGATAAAATGGATGAAGCTATCCAAACTGCAATTGATTTAATCAAAGGATAATTTTATCCTTTCTTTTTTTATTTGATGTTTTGCGTTATTATTGGTTAGTTATTGGAATATAATCTCAATTAGGGATTTATTTTTCCAATAAAATGAGATTTAATGGATTTTACAAAATGATGTCGTGTTTTATAACATTTAAAAACATGTTTTTATAGTATTATAATTATAAATTATACTGATATTATATATTTTAAGAAACTAGTATTGAAGAGATTACTATTTTTTCAGCGTGCTAATTGAGAGAGTTGTTTAAATGAATTATGATTTAATTATTGCTAGATATGGCGAAATTGGTGTTAAAAGTCCAAAAATCAGGTCACGTTTTGAAAGAAAGCTAGTTAAAAATATTAAAGCTACTTTTGATTGTGAGGTTGATAGAAATCAGGGAAGAATATATATTCGTCCAAAAGATTTTGAAGATGGTGTTAAAAAATTAAACAGAGTATTTGGTGTCGTATCTTATTCTCCAGCTACTTCTACTACTGCCACTTATGAAGATATTGATGAAACATTAACTGAATATGTTAAGGAATTGATTTCACAAGATTTGATTGATGGAAATACGAAATTTGCAATTAAATGTCGTCGTGTTGGAAAGCATGAGTTTTCATCACAAGAAATGGCGGCACACTGTGGGGGTGTTGTAAGAAATGTTGTTTTAGCACCAGTTGATTTAACAAATCCTGATTTAACAATATTTGTTGAAATTAGAGATAATAATGCTTTTATCTTTCACGAAAAAATTAAAGGACCTGGAGGTCTTCCATTAGGAACCCAAGGAAAAGTTGTAGTTTTACTTTCAAGTGGAATAGATTCTCCTGTTGCAGCATATATGATGATGAAAAGAGGTTGCGAGGTCATTGCATTAAATTGTGATAATGTTCCATTCACCACTCCAAAAGCAGGTGAACTTTTTGATGAATTAGTTGATCAATTGAATATTTATGCAAAAGGATCTCCTATTAAAAAGCGTAAGATTCCTTTTGGTGAGTATTTGCAAGCTGTTAAGGAGAAAGCACCTGAAAAAATGACTTGTGTATTATGTAAATCTGGAATGTATCGCATTGCAGAAAAATTAGCTTTAAAGCTTGGAGCAGATGCTATAGTTGATGGAAGTAGCGTAGGTCAAGTGGCTTCACAAACTTTATCAAATATTTTAGCTACAAGATATGGTGTTAATATGCCGATATTATCTCCACTAATTGGTTTAGATAAAGAGGAGATTACTCAAATTGCTAAGGAGATTGGTACTTTCGAAATTTCCAAAATTGATGATGGCGGATGCAGTGCTGTTCCTAAATATCCTGAAACACAAGCTGATTTAGAACGTGTTAAATTAGCCTGTGAAGATATGGATCAGGATGAAGAAATTGAAAAGGCCTTCAAAAATATTATAAGATTTGATTAATTTCAATCTTTCTTCTTTTATTTTTATTTTAAACATAATAATTAAATACTATACTATATAAAATTAATAAATGTATAGTAAATATTAATTTACTAATCGAGGTTATTAAAATGAAAACTACTGTTAGTGTAATTAAAGCTGATATTGGAAGTGTGTCTGGACATTGTGTAGCACACCCAGAATTAATTGATATTTGTGATGAAGTTTTAAATGAAGCTTTAGAATCAGGTATTATAAAAGATTACTATATCTCTCGTTGTGGAGACGACATTGACTTAATCATGACCCACGACAAAGGGGAAGAAAACGAAGAAGTTCACAAAACTGCATATACTGCATTCATGAAAGCTACTGAAAGAGCACGTGAATTAAAATTATACGGTGCAGGTCAAGACTTATTATCTGATACTTTCTCTGGAAACATTAAAGGTATGGGTCCAGGTGTAGCAGAAATAGAATTTGAAGAAAGACCATCTGATCCAGTACTCATATTCTGCTGTGACAAAACTGAACCTGGTGCATTTAACTTGCCAGTATTTAGAATCTTTGCAGATCCATTCAATACTGCAGGTCTTGTAATTGACCCTAAATTACATGATGGATTCAAATTTGAAGTATTCGATGTAATCGAACACAAAAAAGTTATCTTAAACTGTCCTGAAGAAATGTATGATTTACTTGCATTAATTGGTTCTACCGGTAGATATGTAATTAAAAGAGTATGGAAGAAAAACGGTGAAATCGCAGCTGCAGTAAGTACTGAAAGATTAAACTTAATGGCTGGAGAATACGTTGGTAAAGATGACCCAGTATGTATTGTAAGAGCACAATCTGGTTTCCCTGCTAACGGTGAATGTGTAGATCCATTTGCATTCCCACATATCGTAAGTGGATGGATGAGAGGATCCCACAATGGTCCGATGATGCCTGTATCTGAAGCAGAAGCAAATCCAATCAGATTTGACGGACCACCTAGAGTTGTCGGTTTAGGTTTCCAAGTAGCTAATGGTCAATTAATTGGACCTGTAGACTTATTTGATGATCCTGCATTTGACCCTACTCGTGAAGAAGCAGCTAAAGTTGCAACCTATCTCAGAAGACATGGTCCATTTGAACCTCACAGATTACCTGCTGAAGAAATGGAATACACTTCATTACCTGGTGTAATGAAAAAATTAGAATCCAGATTTGAAGATATGGATTAAATCTAAAGAGATTTTTTATCTCTTCTTTTTATTTTTTTTAAAATTAGTTTTTATGAGCAGTTATTATTGTGAAACTGCTTGAATTGATGGTTATAATACAGTTATCAATCTCAACGTAATAGTTTTTTCCCTTTTTATTTACTTTCGAATTTTCTTTTTTGAGTTTTGAAATACAATAACTAACTGGTTCAGCATTTATTTCTAAATTTTTTTGTATTCTTTCAATACCCATTTTGGTTGTATGTATTTTATTAATATTTTTTAATAGCTCAGTTTTATACATTTTAATACCTGATTTTTGCATTTCAATTAATAATGTAATTAATTATTTATATATTTGATATCTTACTTAATAATATGTCATTTTTAAAATTTATTCTTAAAAATCCATTTAGGAGGAAAAATAGTGCGATTTTAGCTATTGTAGGTATTGCAATAGGAATTGTGGTTATTGTTTCTCTTGGTGGTATTACTGATGGTTTGGTTAATACTTTTGAAGATACCATTCATGCAGGAGGTGCTGACTTTTCAATTTCTGGAAAAGAAACTGGTGATTCGGCATATGGAACCAATACAATTGATGCTGGTTGGACACAGAAAATATCAAATGTATCTGGAGTAGATGAGGCATATCCGATTTATGTTGTTTTAACTTCTGTGGGCGATGATTATATGAATACTCTCATTGGTATTGATCCTGAGGGAAGCAAGCTTGCGGATATATCAATGAAAGAAGGTAGAATATTTGAGGATAATTCTTCTGAGGTTATTTTAGGTGAAATTTATGCTGATGACAATAATTATTCAGTAGGAGATAGTATAAAAATTAATGGTGAAGACTTTGAAATTGTGGGTATTTATGAAACAGGAGACCAAAGTATGGCTGGTGGAGTATTCACATCAATTTCTAAAGTTGGAGAATTAATGGATGATAAAGATTCAATTTCTAACATTTATGTTAAAGTAGAAAAAGGTCAAGACCCTCAAACAGTTGCTGATAGAATTGATGCTGAATATGGTGATAATATTACAACGGTAACCTCTGTTATGGAGATGACTCAAATGGCAGACATGTTGAATATGCTTCAAGCATCAACTTGGGCAATTTCACTTTTAGCTATTGTTGTAGGTGGTCTGGGTATTATTAATACTATGTTGATGTCTGTATTTGAAAGAACTCGTGAAATTGGTGTTTTAAAAGCTGTTGGTTGGTCAAATAGAAAGATTCTCACAATGATTGTTGGTGAATCATTAGTAATTACAATAGTCTCAGCGATTATTGGTTCTTTAATAGGATTTATGGCTTGTACTCTATTAGGTCCACAAATGGGAATAAATCCATTGTTTACTCCAATAATATTCATCCAGGCTTTTGCAATAGCGATTATTGTTGGAATAATTGGTGGTTTATATCCTGCAATTAAAGCGGTAAAACTTCCACCAACAGAAGCATTGAGGTATGAGTGAGGTGATTTGATGAATGCTGTAGAAATAAAAGATTTATTTAAAAGTTATGAAAATGGTAAAATTAGAGCATTAAATGGGATTAATCTCACAATCAAGCAAGGTGAATTTGTATCAATAATTGGTCCATCAGGTTCTGGTAAGTCTACATTATTAAACATGCTAGGAGCATTGGATGTTCCTGATTCTGGAAGAATTACTGTTGCAGGTCAAGACTTAAAAACATCTAAAAAGTTAAATGAATTTAGATCTGATAAAATAGGATTTATTTTTCAATTACATAATTTAATTCCAAATATTTCTGTTGTTGAAAATATTGAAATTCCAATGTATACTCAAAAAGTATCCTCAAAAGAGATGAGGTCTCGTGCATTGAAGTTATTAGATGATGTTGGCCTTAGCGAAAAATCAAAAATGTTGCCAAATAAATTATCTGGTGGTGAACGTCAAAGGGTAGCTATTGCCCGTGCACTAGCAAACAATCCATCAATAATATTGGCAGATGAACCAACAGGATCACTAGATTCTAAAACAAGTAGCAAAATTCTTAAGCAGTTAATCGATTTACATGATGATAACAATGTAACATTGATAATTGTAACTCATGATATGGATGTAGCTAAATTAGCAGATAGAGTTATTGAAGTTTTAGATGGTGAAATAATATCTATAGGTGATGACTCTTTAATAAATGGTAAAATTGATGTTTAGATGATTCCATGAATCATCCTTAAAGCATCAAGTAATCCGTGACTGTATTCAATACAACCGAATGCAGTCCTCATATCTTTTTTTTCAAGATAATATTTGGAATCATTCCAATAATCAATGGCTCTGTCATAAACTTCTTTTTCTTTTCCTTCAAAAGTAATGTCGAAAACCTGATTTAAATTTCTTTCTAATTTTGCGATATCTTTTGCTATTTTTTCAGGACTTTCAAGTTCAGTCATTTAGTTGCCTCCAAACATGTAATATTCTTTGTCCAACAGTGAAATAAGATAAAATTACTAAAATATAAATGATGTATGTAAAGTAAATATCTCCTGTGAAGTATCCAATTATTGCTCCAACCATTAGAATAATCATACGAACGGCACGTTCTGCAATTCCAATATTACATTCTATTCCTTGTGATTCAGCTCTTGCTCTTACATAACTGACACATATTGCAGAGTGGATTGCAAGTACTCCAACAAACCAATCACAGTAACCTCCAAATATTATCCCAATGTATATTATAGCATCAGCAAATCTATCCATTGTTGAATCAAGAAAAGCACCAAACTTGGATGTTCTATTGTGGTATCTAGCAACAGCACCATCAACAACATCTAAAAATCCTGACAGTAGAATGGCTATTGTTCCTAAAATCAATAATTTATTTGCAAATCCATAAGCTGCAAGAAGAGCAACAAATGGAGAGATTATTGTTACAATATTCGGATTTATATTCATCCTTTTAGCTAATGGATTTAATATTTTTGTTAAAAATGGTCTTAAACTTTGAAGCATAATTTATATATACAGATTTTATATAATATATGTTTTAGGTAATTTAAATGAAAATTTTAAAAACAAGTATTGATTGTCTTGATGAAAAAATAATTAATGAAGCTATTAATGTATTAGCCAATGGGGGCGTTGTATTATATCCCACTGATACAGTTTATGGATTGGGAGCTAATATTTTTGATAAACATGCGGTAAGGAGAGTTTATAGTATTAAGCAAAGAAGCTTACTAAAACCTTTTTCAATACTTGTTAAGGATATTGATGCTATTAATCTGGTTGCAAAAGTTTCATTAGCTCAAAAAGAGATTTTAAGTAAATATCTGCCTGGTCCATATACATTTATTTTAAATAAACACAATATTGTTCCGAGGGGTGTTACAAGTGGGTTAACTAATGTTGGTGTAAGAGTTCCTGATTGTGATATTGCTCGAAATCTTGCTAGAATTTTTCCAATAACTACAACTAGTGCTAATGTTTCTGATGATGAGATGTTATCTAATCCTAAAGAAATTCTGGAACAATTAAACTGTGATGTTGATTTGGTAATCGATGTTGGGGATTTAGATTCTAATGCTCCTTCGTCTATTATTGATTTATCTGGAATCAAACCAAGAATAGTAAGAAAATAAGTCATGATTCTTAAATTATATATTTTATAAAAACAATATATTAATTATGAAAGTATTAGCTAATTTGGAAGATTATCAGAAAATTCCATCAAACTCTGCTCTTGATGTATTACTAAGTGGAGGATTTGAGAAAGGAACAATTACTCAAATATTTGGACCACCTAGCTCAGGTAAAAGTAATATAACTTTATCAGTTGCTGTGAATGTTGCGAAATCTAATAAAAAAGTAATTTATATTGATACTGAAGGTGGAATTTCAATTGATAGAATCAAACAGATTGCTGGTGTTGATTTTCCAAATGTTGCTAATAATATAATTGTTTTTGAACCAACAAGCTTTTTGGAGCAAAATGATACTGTAAGATCTATTGATGCTTGGCTTAGGAATAATCATAATGATATTGATTTAATTGTTTTAGATTCTGCTGTTGCATTGTATAGAGTAGATGAAATGAAATCATCTAAATTAAATAAGGAATTAGGTAAACAGATGGGTCTTTTATCTAAAATTGCAAGACAATATGATGTTGCGGTTATTTTGACAAATCAAATTTATAGTTCTTTTGATGATGAGGGAAATAATGATATTAAAGCGGTTGGGGGAACTATTTTACAGTACTGGAGCAAAGTAATAATTCAACTTGAACGTGGTGATGAAATCAATCAGAGAATTGCCACATTAAAACGTCATAGAAGTATTCCTGAAGGAAAACAAGCAGTTTTTTCAATTACTTCAAAAGGAATTATTTAGGTACTTTTATTAATAATTAACTATATATATTTATTTTGAATCGTTGAGTGATTTTTATGAGGACTAATTTTGATATAAAAAACCCAAAGAAAAAGTTTAAAAAAACTGAAAGGGTGCCCCCAAAGGGTTATGATAATGCAAATGACTTTTTCGAAGATATGTACATGGATGAAGATATGATTTGGATGGGTCAAAACACCAACCATTTACATGATGATACAATAGCTAATGCTATGATTGATGCTATTCATATGAAAACTTTTTGTAGATATCCTGCCCCAGAGGGATTTTCTGAACTCAAAAAATTAGTTTTAGAAGATTTAGGTTTTGAAGATAAAGAAGTTTTATTGACTTCTGGTGCAACAGAATCTTTATACTTGTGTATGCAAGCTCTTTTAACACCTGAGGATAATGTTATTTTATCAGATCCAGGATATTTTATTATAGGGGATTTTGCAAACAGATTTGCAAAAGAAGTAAGATATGTTCCTATTTATGATGAAAAATATGGTTATAAGTTAACTCCAGATCTTTTAAGAGAAAATATGGATGAAAACACTCGTATGGTTATTTTAATCGATCCATTAAATCCTTTAGGTTCCTCATACACTGAAGATGAATTAAAAGAATTTGCAGAAATTGCAAAAGAAAATAATATTTACCTTTTACATGATGTTACTTACAAAGACTTTGCAAGAGAACATTTCCTTGTAGAGAATTATGCTCCTGGTCAAACATTAACAATTTATAGCTTCTCAAAAATATTTGGAATGGCAGGATTAAGAATTGGAGGGGTTATATCCTCAAAACCAATAATTGATGCAATTAAAAATGCTGTTGTAAATGATTTAGGTGTGAATATCATTTCACAATATGGTGCTATTGCAGGTCTTAAATCAAAAGATAATTGGTTTGACAGTATGAGGGAGACTTGTTTTGAAAACCAAAGATTAATTAAAGAGATGGTTGATACAGTTGACGGTATTTTTTTACCGGTCTACCCGTCAGATGCTAATATGATGGTTGTTGATATTTATGATACTGGTATCAATCCAAAAGATTTGTCAAATTACTTAATTAAAAAAGGAATATTCACAAGAGAAGGAGAATACACTTCCGAGGAATTTGGAGATAGATATTTACGTATAAGTTTCTCAATTCCAACGGAAGAAGTTAAAATATTCTGTGAAGAGTTCCCTAAAGCTATTGAAGCCTTAAGAAAATGATTAATGTTGATTTTGAGGGGTTTAGATATCACAAACCTCTCCCTAATTTTTATAAAATTGATAATCCGTTAAATCCTAAAAGGAGAATTTCAGATGATTTGCTCTTGAAATTAAATGAATTAGCTAAAGAGCATAATTTTACTGGAATAAGTTATTCTAAATTATCTGATGAATTTAAAAAGGAATTTAATATTGATTTTGATAATGTAATTATTTTTAGATTTCTTATGGGAGAAGATTTAATGAGAATGGAGTTTTCTAGTGAGAAATGTAAATTAATGGATATTGAATTTCAAGATTATGGGGTTCATATTTATGAGTTAGCAGATTTTTTAAGAGAAAATGGGTTCCAAGCAGATTTATTACATCCATTAGATGATAACTTAAGTTTAAGGGCAATAGCTATGCAGTCTAGTGACTGTATAATTACTAGAAGCAACATGTGTTTATTTAAAGAAGGGGTGAATAATGGATTTTTCATGATTCATACATCAATTGATAATTTGCCGTTTAAAAGTGAAAATCATATGTTATGGGTTAAAGAGTTCTGTTCAACTTGTGGTGTTTGTATTAATTCTTGTCCTAAAGATGCGTTTGATAATAATGAAAAAATACTTCGAAAAGTTTGCACTGCCCATAAAGAAGGTTGTAGTGAATGTATTTTAAAATGTCCTTTCTTTAAAAGAGGTTATGATAAAGTTAAAAAAAGATATGAGGCAATGAAAAGTAGGTGAAAAAAATGAATGATAAATTAGCTTTAGTTTCTTGTAGTGGTTTAAGTCCATTAGGTTTAGTTGTAAGAGCAGCAAGTGTTGAACTTGCTTTGGAAAATGAGAATATTGTTGCAGCATGTATTACTGAATATTCTGCACAGCCAAATAATTGTTCTCCGATATTGGATGATGCAAAAATAGTCACTATAACTGGCTGTGGGGATGATTGTGCTTCTGTTATTTTAAAAGAGAAAAATATTGATTCAGTTAAAAATATTCCTGCTGATTCAATTGTAAAAGATCATGATTTAAATCCATTAGATGCAGTTCGTTTAGATGAAGATGGTGAAAAAGCAGTAACTATTTTGAAAGAGCATATTTTAAAAGAACTTGAGTCTATTTAAAAAGGAAGATTTAATTTTTCCTTTTTATGACTTCAATGTTTTCTAATTTTTCTATTTCTTTAATTTTATTATTTAAAAGCAGTAATATTATTTCCAGTGTCTTTTTGATTCCGTTTTCAGATCTTTGAAATAATTTTTCACTATTATTTTCGCATAAATTTGCATAAACGTTTGTTGTGGTTGTTATTTCATAATTATCAGTTATTACGGATATTCCACCATGACCAACACCTGCAGTGGTTCCAATGGCAATATCACAATTAGTTAATTCTTTAACGGCTTTAGCCATTATTTTACTCACATTTTTATCTCCATTTTCATCATAGACTTTAATACCTTTAATTAATTTTTGTGGTTTTGGAGGATTTTTTACATTTAATATTTTCACTACGGCTTCAATTGTAGGGATAAACAAGCTACAAGTCACACTGAGGTTGTTATAGTTAAAATCACCATATTGTTTAGGATTTTCAATATAATCTCGTCCAAAAGAGTTTTCGTAGTTTTGAGCTAGTGCATGTAATTCTCTTCCAATCTTTCCATGGGTAAAACATTCTGCAGTTGCTATTTTAATCATACTTATCTCTCAATAATTTTAATGAATTCATTGTAATTGTATTTGCAACTTCGTCTAATGTATAAGGGGTTACTGGTTCGTTATCTCTGATTAGTTTGTTTGTTGTTAAGATTAAATGATTTTCTGTTATTCCTTCTTTTCTTAATTCTTCAATAGCAGGGTTTGAATTATCATATTCTGAAATATCCTTGATTTCTATGTTTTCATTTCCGAATCCAAAGATTCCTGCTGTTCCGATGGTTTTAGCACCATTTTTATGAGCATGTTTAATTATTTTGGCTGCTGTTGGTATTGTATCTCCTCCAGCAATAACTATGATAACGACATCTCCAGTTATTAAATCAAGATTATCCTCATTAATGTATTCACAATAGCTTATGACTTCTCTAAATTCTTTTTCATGGGTACATAGCTTTTCAAGGAATTCTGGTTTGAATTTTCCCATTTCCGCTCCTAAGAGTGTGAATATAATGTCTCCGCCGTCAATTTTTTGCCCATCGAATGCTCCAATAACTTTTGGCCCTCCCCTGTGAACTTGCAATAAGTTAATTCCAATTCTTAAACCTAATCTTCCACATCCAATCAAATCAATTCTTCCATGTGGGACCTGTTTGTCCTCCATTTTTTTAATTTCATCGCTTTTCATATTATTTCTCCATTTTTAATTCTTCAATAGGATTTTTGTCAATTACTTCAATGTTAATATTAAGTTTATTTATGATATTGGCAAGAGCGTACAATCCTGGTAATTCACTGTCATGGTGATTTAAGTCAATTAATGTTAAATTAAGTTTTTTTGCAAGAATTGCTGTTTCCTGTGTTAAATCTCCTGAAATTAAAATATCCAAATCTTTTTGTTTTGATAATTTAATGTATTCAGGATTTTTAAGACCAAAACCGGATATGATTCCAACCTTTTTTATTGTTTTACTATCATCTAAATTATTCACAATTCTTGTGTTTTTAAAATTATTAATTATATTTTCTTTCAATGACTTAAATTTCTGATTTGACTTGCAAATTCGCCCTATTTTTGTATTTTCATCAAGATAATCAATAACTTCTAAGTTTAATGTATCTGCAAGTGCGTCATTAGCCCCACCATCAATAATGTCCCAATTGGAATGTATTGTATAAGTTGGTGTTTTTGGGGTAAATAACGGAGGATGATGTGTTATTATCAATGTATTTTTGTTATGTTCATCATCTTCAACTAATAAATCCATATAAATTTTTATTGATGTAATTTCTTGTGATAAATCATAATCCTTTTTATATCCTACATTGTCAAAGTCTAATGCCAATGATTCAGGTATTTCTTTATTTAAAAAGTCAGTTATTTCTTTAAGTTTCATCTAAATCATTTTTGAATTAATCTTATCTAGTTCCTTTTCAATCAATTCATCTAAATTAAACGGATTAATTGTTGATATTTTAAATGCATTCGTACTAATTAGTTCTGTAAACTTGTTAATATTTTTTTCTTTAAAAATAACTTCTTCGAAAAAGCCCATTTCAGATGCACTGTATAAAACACCTTCTTTGGATTGACAGCTATTTAATAAATTAGTTAAAATACCTATTGTTAGTGTCATTGTTCCTGATGTTTTTGCGTTTATTCCAGTAGTTTTTAGAATAGCTTTATTTGATGATTTAACTGCATTTAACCTTTCATGTATATTATTCTTTTCTTTTAAAAGTATGTCATTATCTTCACCAACTGGATCTTCTATTATGAATGCTTTAGCATCAATTTTAGAGGATTGGTTAACATTGATTCCTCCAAATCCTGTTGTATCAATAACAATATCTCCAGAATATATTAAGTCAAGATTTGATGAAAAGTTAATTTCATTTTCTACTTTCCCTCCAAGTTCAGTATTCAATAACTCTTCTAAATGAGGATAAATATCAATCAGCAATATGTTTTTATATTTTTTACTTAATTTTTTAACAATTCCAATACCTGTTAAGTAAGTTCCAATAACGACTATTTTAGTGTTTGTATCAATATTCAAATGTTCAATATAATTAAAAATAGCCTCTGATTTTTTTGAAATAATATTGTTAAAAATATCAATTAGTTTAGTTTCAGATTTGATTGTTAATACTTCAGAAGTTATTCCTGTGTCTATATTCATTATTCAACCCTCAAAAAACCTATTTTTTCAAGTGCTTCGCAAGCTTCATTATAAACTGCCGCTTCAATGGTTTTTTCATGGATTAAATGTGATGGGGAAGTTCCGGCAGTTAATATTCTTCCTTTGTTATCAATAAAAATAAGTAATGATCCAGAGCCGGGAATTCCTAAACGGCCTCTAGCTATTATTAAGTCAGCATCACTTTGGTCAAGTGCAATATATGCCTTAGCAAGAGCAGGTATTCTGCTTGTATCTGCAGTATTCGTATTTACTTGAAGTATTTTAGCTTCAGATAATCCATAACTTTTTAAAACATTATTCAATACTTCAACTTTAATTCCATTTTTATTTGGTATATATATATTTTTAGCATTCTTAATGTACTCTTGAATCTCTTTGATTTCTTCAAGAGTATCTCCGAATCTGCAATTGTTTTGAGATTCTTCAAATGCATTTCTTATCATTTTTTCAAATGCCATATTATTATTTATTTTAAAAAAAGATTATATAGTTTGAGGTGTTAAACCTAATTTTTCAATTACACTAATAACTTCAGAATAGTTTCCGTATTCTGGTGATCCTACTCCTTTCACTTCTAAAGGATAATTGTCTGCAATAACTGTTGCTAAATTATTAGCTCCTGCTTTTAGTGAATATTCTACATTTTCAGGACCAACAGTTGGAGTTGGCATTGTAATTCTAATGTGTGGATACATTATACGAGTAACTGCAACAAATTTTAGTTGTTCTTTCAATGGGAATGGTGGAATATTTTCCATAGGAGTATCTTTGTAAGGATGGAATCCCATAAGAGGTATTTCTTCAAGAGTTTCAAAATTATTCAAGAAACGTAAATGTTTTATTCTATCCTCAGGACTTTCTCCAATTCCTAAAAGTAATCCTGATGATAATCCAATTCCAGCATCACTTACTAGTTTACAAGTTTCAATCCTTTGTGAAAGTGAATCTCCAGGTTTTATTTCTCTGAAAATTTCTTCATTTATTGTTTCTAAATTACAACAAATGGTGTCTACTTCAAGTTCTGCAAGTTTTTTAATGGATTCTGAATTTAAATCGCCACCAACATTAACTAATACTTCTAAATTGGTGTTTTCCTTAACTATTTTACATGCATTCACTGCCTGTTTTCCATTATATCCATATCCTCCAGAGCAACTTACTCTTGGAATGTGAGCTTCATTAATGGATTTTGCTGCTTTTAAAATCTCTTCATCGCTTTTGTAAAATGCATTATAATATCCTTTAGAGGATGTTTCTTCAGCAAATCCGCAGTATTTGCATCTTGGTTTAATTTGACATTTATTGGTGATGTGAACTGTAGATGTTAATTTTATTGTTTTTGATTGATTATCTCTTATTTCAGCGGCTATTTTGAATAATTTTTCTAAACTATCATTGTCATTTATTTTTAACAATTTTAAAAATTCTTCATCAGTTAATTTTTCGCCATGTTCTGCTTTTTTTAAAATTTCCTCAATCAATTTAACACCTAACTTTAATATAACTAATTATTATAAAATTCTAATTTATTTTGTTCAATGAGAATTTATTCTCACAATTAAAAAAGAAGTTAATTAATTGTTGATAAAAATCAACAATTAAAACTTTTTATGTTTATTCGTCTTTACCTAAGTAATCTAATACAGTAGGAACGATTTCAGCTAATGATCCAAAGTTCATTGAGTCAGCAGTACCAGTTAATGCAGATGGTGCTAATGCATCATCCATTTTGGAGATACCTTCTTCATTCATTAATGCGGTTACTTGGGTTAAAGCTTCGTTTGCCATCATTTGTGCGAAGTCAGCAGGTGCACCTAATATTTGGGTAACGGTGTCTCTGTATGCTAAAATACCAGCGTAGGTAATAGCGGTTACTGCTGAACACATGTCACATACTGGACCTAATAAGTTTGCAGGTAATGTGTATGCTGCACTTCTTGCTTTTGTACCTAAGTCTAATAAAGTATCGATAGAAGCTTGGTCTGCGTATCCTTCTGCGATGTATACTTGTCCTTTCATTTCAGGTACTGCACCTGGGTGGTATGAAGCGACATTTACATTTGCACCTAATTCAGTGAAGATGTCGTTGAATTTGGTGGTTGGAATGGTACATGCGTGAGTTAAGATAGCACCTTCTTTTAAGTTGTCTGCAAATTTTTCAATGATTTCTTTTTGCATTCCACCTTTTGGTAACCAGGTCATTACCCAGTCAGCGTCAGCTACTGCTTCAGCATCATCGTTAACACATTTCATACCTAAGTCTTCAGGGTGAGTAAAGTGGATAGCACCTTTAGCTGGTTTTGGAACAGTTTCAGCTAATTTACCTACTTTTTCTCTGATAGCAGGCATTACTTCTTCAGGGTTTCCTGCTTTGTGTGCTGCGATTACTTCTGCGTAATCGAAATCATCTACTACGGTGAAATCTCCGTCAAATACTGGGTCTGATACAACTACTTCGTCAACACCAGCTAATTCTAATAATTCTGCACCCATTTCAATGGTAGAGTGGGTCATAGAAATATTTTCTTTTCCGGTTGCTTCTGCAACTTCTACAGCTCTGGAGAAGTTGGTAATTCCACTTGCAGCATGTGTTCTGTAACATCCTGCACCTAAAATTGCTACTTTCATTTTTTTGTCTCCTTAATATAGTCTCTTTTAAATAAAATCTATTTAAAAGGGTTACTACATGGCTTTTAAGTAAACTTTATCATCACAATATTATGGTAGTTTATGCCATATAGTAATACATTATATTTATTAAATAGAACTTATTTAAACCTTTACATTATGTTTTAATGAATATTATTTTCATTGCTTATTATTATTTTTAGTAATACTAATATTGCTTTTTTATTTTAAGGAATTCTTTGTTTTACTCGATTTAGATTAACTTAATCGAAACTTATTTATTTAAGATTTATTGAAAAGTTATAATTATTATAAAATTATTTTTGGAGTAATTTTCATGTATGATTTAATTAAAAAAGCTGTTCATGATGATGAAGCTGCGATTGAAATATCAAAAATGGATAAGGATATAACTTCTGTTGTTGATGCAATCTCAGAACTCTCTTTAGAAGAAACAATGAAATTGGGGATGCAATTTAAAAGATTTCCTCTAGGTTGTGACTTAACTGAAGTTGTTGCAGGAACTTGTGCTTCTGATTTGGAACTAATGGAACTATTGGGAAATTGTAGACTAGCAGATATGATTGGGGCACCAATTCATATTTGTGCATATGCTTTTGCAGATATTGCTGAAAAGTTCGGAATGAGAGGTATTGACGTCATGAGAAAAGTTCATGAAAATGTTGATGTTCCTCTTGATTTAGACCATTTTGGGGAAAATGGTGCAATGAGACTACCTAAAAATATTAGTGGATGTGGTGGTGAATGTTATAATAAGGGTCCAGCATTTACAGAATGTCCTAGGGGAAGAATTCATGAAAGATTGATTGATAAGGAGCTATCCGAAAAAGAAGACAAAGAAGAATGGATTAAATTGTCTTCTTCTGTTGCAGTCAATGTTACTAGTGAACAAACAGGTGATGGTCATGCTGCACCATTGAGGGAAGCAGAAGATATTGCAAAACTAGCTAAGAAATATGGTAGAGGTTTAGAATCCATCATGTTTGTTGGTGATGGTTATGATGAAGTGATAACTGGATTTGAAAAGTCCATTGAGATTGGTGCGGATGTTATTGTAGTTGAAGGAGGTCCTTTCAACAGATGTGAAAATACTACTGAATCATTTGCAAAAACAGTTGCAGCTGCAAGAATTTTATCTCCTGGAAAAGTTGTTGCTACTAACGGGGCTTATGAACATGAGGTAAGAGCAGGTTTGAGATCTGGTTTAAATATGATAATCACAGGATTTCCGAAAAACCATCATGGGTATATGTGTGGATATGAGCCGGGAACTGCTAGGCGAGGAAAATTCGGACTCCCAAGAATTATTCAAATCATCAATGAAGAATTTCCAAATAGGGGTCTTCCAGTTCAAAAACATGATTTATTATCATTAGCTACTGCTGTTAAAATTGCTGGGCCTGATTATGTATATCCAAGAAAAATTGGAAATTATCATGTTGGTGATGCACATTGGGCAACATTAGTTAATTCTAGAATGTATGATAATATTGAATTAAAACATACATTGAGTGATATTGTTGATTTAGCTAATGGAAGCACAATAGCTTTACATGGTGGAAGATTTATTTCATGGGTAATTGCTAATGAATTGGATAATCATGTTGATGAAATTATAATTTCAGATGTTGATGATTGGGTATTGAAAAACACTGTTGATAATTTACAGGATGCTTTGAATGCAACAATTATTGCAGAGCCTGATGATAAACTAGCAGCTAAATCTGCTGATTTTTCAATTGCATCATCAACTATGATTCCTGTTAAAGAAAATATATTGAAAAAAGTTCCTAATGCTTTACCAATAGTTTAATTAGGATTTTTAATATAAAATAAGTAAAAAATAGTAAATTAAAGTAATTTTATTACTTTAATTTTATTTAAATTTCTTTTTTTAAAATTAATAGACATATTACTTCAGTTTGAGTCAATGTCTAGGATTCTAGATAATAGTATTCTCCTTTTTCTTTCTGTTCACGATCTTTGTAGCTGTCAAGTTTGTTTACTCTAGGTCTTTTTGTTTCTTTATCTCTTCTGAATGTAATATTGAGATTTCCTAAAAATTCGTTCATTGCATTTCTAAGGTCGGTTGGTTTGGATGCATGACCATTTAAACCTGGAGTTCCATTAAATACCATTGCTCTATCGGATATATAATCGATAAATACAATATCGTGATCAACGATAAGTGAAGCAGCATTTCTACTTTCAACCATTTTACGTATAACTCTTGCAGTTATTAATCTTTGTTCAACGTCTAAAAATGCAGTAGGTTCATCGAAAAGATAAATTTCAGCATCTTTTGATAATGTTGCAGCAATAGCTAATCTTTGAAGTTCTCCTCCACTTAATCCATTAACTGGTTTGTCTAGCATTTCATCAAGAGTTAATGGTTTCATAATTTCACTATCAAAGATTTTACTACCGAAACTTGGTGCATTCATGTATAAAAAGTCACTTACAGTGCCTTCAAAGTTGGAAACGATGTACTGTGGTTTATATGCGATAGTTACATCTTCATTAACTTCTCCAATGGTTGGGTCTTCAACACCAGCGAGTATTTTAGCAAAAGTGGTTTTACCAATACCGTTTGAACCGAATGCAGTTACAATTTCATCGTAAAAGATTTCACCGGAATCAGCTGATAATTTGAATCCTTCATAATCTTTGCTTAAATCAGAATAACTTGCAAGTACGTCTCCTTCATCTTCAGGAGTTGGGGGTCTTATTGTAAATTCAATAGGGTTTCTTCTAATTCTTACATTTTCTTCTGCTAAAAATCCATTAATATAAGCATTAATTCCCAAACGAACTCCTTTTTTCCCAGATACAACACCATATCCTCCAGGTTGTCCATATAAAATATGTATGTTATCAGATAATGCGTCTAAGGTAGCGAGGTCGTGTTCAATAACAAGTACGCTTTTACCTTCATCTGCTAAAGAGCGAATTACTTTTACTGCATTCAATCTTTGGGATACATCAAGCCAAGAAGTAGGTTCGTCGAAGTAATAGAAATCTCCTTCTCTTAAGACGGTTGCAGCTATTGCAACTCTTTGAAGTTCTCCACCACTTAGATTTTCCATTTTTCTTTCTAATACATTTTCAAGTTGTAACTCTTTTGTAACGTAATCTAGTTTGTCTCTTTCATTTACATTTGATAGTAAATCCTTAACCTTACCTTTTACAACTTTTGGAAGTTGATCAACCATTTGTGGTTTTAATATTGTCTTAATGTTACTTTGGGATAAATCCTTGAAGTATTTTTGAAGGGATGATCCTTTATAAAATTCAATCACATTATCCCAGTTTTCGGGCTTGTTTTCAAAATCTCCAAAGTTAGGAATTAGATTTCCTGATAAAATATTCATGATTGTGGATTTACCAATACCGTTTTGTCCAAGAAGACCTAAGACGGTTCCCTCTTCTAAGGTTGGAAGTCCAAACAATTCGAATTGATTTTGGCCAAATCTATGAATAGGTTCTCCTACGGCTTCAGGCAAATTGATAATTGTAATTGCATCAAAAGGACATCGGTTTGTACATATACCACATCCTTCACATAATTCTTCGGATATCAACGGTTTTTTAGTGTCTTCATCAATTATTATGGTGTCTTCATCCATTCTAACACCTGGACAATAATTAATACAAAGATAATCACATTTTTTAGGTTGACATCTATCTTTGTCTAAAATTGAAATACGAGTCATTATTATCTCCTTATAAATATAATCATAAGTAATT
>NZ_JBNMGD010000071.1:0-4228 GCF_050872065.1 Methanobrevibacter sp. | reverse complement strand
TGTAAAGATAGCCACGATAAGATTTCAAGAATTCCTTACCTGACTCGGTAATAGCCTCTGTCATGTTGAGCTTTTCAGCAAATTGAAGGCCTTTAATC
Organism: Methanobrevibacter sp.; assembly: GCF_050872065.1. Classification (GTDB taxonomy): domain Archaea; phylum Methanobacteriota; class Methanobacteria; order Methanobacteriales; family Methanobacteriaceae; genus Methanocatella. The sequence continues at coordinate 4,130 of NZ_JBNMGD010000071.1, read as the reverse complement.
AAATTTAGATTCATTTTAGTTTTTGGTATAATTTATTTATGACCTGCTTCAGATGAAACTGAAACATTTAATTTCTATTTTATTAAAGTATAAGATTTTACTCTTACTTGTTTAAAAATAAAATAGTTTTATGATAAATTTAGATTTCATAACTGATTGCTTGGCTTCATTAAACACTATGAGGAATGATGTTGGATCTATGAAAAACATCAATATTCTTTCTGATATGATTAAAGATGCCATATTGGACAATCAAACAATATATATTACAGGAATAGGTAAACCAGGATATATAGCTCAAAAGAATGCTGCTACATTGAAATCAATAATGGTTGATGGGCAATTTATAGATGCATGCTTGGCTGGACATGGAGATTTAGGACCTATTTCAATTGACAAACCATCTTTGTTGATTGCTATGTCAAAATCTGGATGTTCAAATGAACTTTATGTGTTGTTCAAATATATGAAGCAATTAAGACCTAAATGTAAAATTGTAATAATATGTATGTCAAATGAAATACAATTGAATAAAGTAAGATCATGTAAAGATATTGATTTCATTTGCCATATAAAAGTGGATCCAAAAGAATTGGATGGCTATGGAATTGTACCAGCTACATCAAATATTATATTTGAAACCATTATGTCAACAGCAATATCTGGAGCATTCAATTCAGAAGAGCTTGGTATGATAAACATGTGTGAAAGATTGCAAAAGAGTCATCCATCTGGAACATTACAATCAAAAGTTACTAATCTTTTGAATAATTTAAGAAACTAATCTATATTAATCAAGTAATTAATGACTTAAAAAATTAATAAAATGAAAAAAAATTGTTTATTTATCATTGAATCGCATTATTCAGGAAGTTATTATATGTACATTAATTTAGATTCAATTTTTCCATTTTATTTGGTTACTGATGGTGAAAAAACCATAATTGAAAGAAAAATTGATGAATTGCTGAATAAGTATGATGGTGATATTTATATTTATGAGGCATTTCAGGAATATGCCTTTTTATTAAAGTCATTTCTTAATCATGATATGGAATCTTATAATAGAGTACATGTAATTTCTGAGATCGACCACATGGGTGATTTGACAAAAACTTTATTCATTGAATGCTGGGATAAAGGTATTAGAGAAGAATTTGACCAAAAGAAATATCTCATGGATTTAGCAACTAAAAATACATGTAGATATTTTAATCAAATTCAATTTGAAAATGACAAAGTAATTAAGATTGCCAAAACCGAAGATGCTATAAAATTACAAAAGATTGAAAATGATTTCTATGACAGATATAGCAATATACCATGTTTATGTGGAAAACAAGGATATGATGAAAATAAACATGAGCTTATTCTAAATCTAGTTAATGGTACAACTGCTCAAGATTGGTATTATAAAAATGGTGATTTTAAGAAATTGATTTCCAATGTAATCAAAGCTTTACATACTATTAATGATACTGATATAGATATAGAAGATAATGATGAAGATATCAGAAAAGCTTTTTATAATGAATTAATTACAAAAGTATCTACTCGAGTAAATCCATGTAAGAAATTGATTGATTATTTCATTAAAGAAACTGAAGTAAATTGTATTGATCACATGCCAATTACACCAGATTTCAATATATTAATGGATGCATTAAATAAATGGTATGAAAATAATGAAATCAATTTTAATGCATGCCTTTGCCATGGTGATCCAAATACAGACAATACAATGATTGATAAAGATGATAATGTGATTTTTATTGATCCACGTGGATATTTTGGAAAGCTTAAAACAATAGGATTAGGAATGGCAGAATATGACATTGCAAAATTCTGCTATGGGCTTAATGGATATTCAAGATTCAATAGTGCTCCTTATATTGAAATTGATGAATTAGAATATTCTGATTCAGATGGATTGAATTTTAAAATTAAGTATCCAACTGGAGATAATTCATCAATTACTCAAATTGATTTGGATGATATGCCAATTGATACAAATATAAAGATTATCGTTGGTATTATTTGGATGAAATTGACTTCATATATTATAAATGATCCAATGAAGAGTGTAATTGCTTATCTTTATGGAAATGCAATTTGTACAAAATATTTAAAGGAATTAAAATATTTAAAGTAATGAACATCACTTGGTTCTGTTCAAGAAATAAAGTTAAAATAAAAATTGGGATATCAAACGCGGTATCCCAATTTTGTTCCAACTGCTGTTAAAATTAATCGACTTGTCATTAAACTACCTAATGGACCCTTCAAATCAATTCCAAGAACATTAGCAACAGCTTTCATTATTGTAGGGCCAACGGTAAAAGCTGCAGCACCAGCAAATAAACCAGTAAAAAGTCCTTCTTCTATTGGTATACCTTGTTCTTTAGATTCTTGAAGTGACTTAATGATGTCATCATAAACTTGAGATTCATTTATAGGTTTCTCAAGATACTCATTTATTTGTTTCATTTTTTATTCCAATATGCCATTTTCCACAAACTTTACAAATATATGCAATATATTTATACATTTTATATTTCTTCATAAATACATTTGCATCTTGTTCTGACTCAAATTTTTGCTTTGGTTTCCATTCTCCATTTTTTCTGGAATAATGTTCACGTTTGATTATATGTTTATTACAATCAGACCTGGGATAGTTAATCATATCAATAAATTATCCCTTTATTATATCATTTGTGGTTTTCTTTTTCTTATTATCCTCTGTTACCATTCCTTCACAATAGTTATTAATTAAACTATTTTGATTACATGGTACCTCCGTTATTACTGTTTCCATTGTCTTTATCATCGTTATTATTGTTTTTGTCTTCTGAATTACCAGCTTTAGCTTCAGCCTTCATTGCTTTAATAACATCACCAATCTTCGGACCTTTAGATTTTGACCAACCAGATGAAATATATCCATATGGTTTTAATCCATCCAATAAGAAACTAAAATCAGATGAAAATTCTGTTATCAAAACTTTACAAGTAGAATCAAGTTGTTTAGATAATGTTGCGGTCTTAGCTTGTGTATTAGCAACACATCCAGCTACAGTAGTTGGTATTAAGAAACCTCCATCAAAGAAACTGTCTTTTGCTTCTTCTTGGCCTGACATGACTTTAATCCATCCTTTAACTGTTGTTTCAAAAGCTGGCCATTGCTTGAATGTACCAGCATCAGCTTTTACAGATTTGTCTTTATTGTCTTGCTGATTTTGGTTATTATTCTGATCATTATTTTGATTGTTATTTTGTTGATCTTCAGCTTCCAAAATCAAATCACTTAAACTTTTCATCTTTTAATTTTCTATAAGTTTAGAGGGTTGGCAATATACCGGTATATTGCCAACTCTATAGATTTAGAATTTCTTACCTCCACGTATTGCTGAATTCCTCATCTGCTCTGCAATCATCTTTTCAGCAAGTTGTAATGCTTCATCATCTTCGGCATTCTCATAAATTCTTGCGCAAGTAATAAATGATCTACAACTAACTTCAATAGGTTTTCCTTCTTCAACTAATTTTTCAAGATAATTCATAGCTTTAGCTTTTGATGACATTGAAAGATGATTAGATTCAATATTTGGCATAATACCACGAATTATTTCAAGCAAATCCTTAGTAGAGAAATCAAGTGATTGCGTAAATGCTCTATTTCGTAATGCTGTATCAATTTGCCCAACACTATAGTTTGTAATGACAATCATACCGCATTTATTGTAATGTGATTTAGGGACTGGAACACCTTCATCATCTTTAAGTTCACCGGAAACTTTATATGATACAAGACGACCTTCATCATCTGCTGTTGAATCAAGTGCCGCCTTAAGAATATTGATACAATCTTCTGGTGCCTTTGGACCTACCAATGAATCAGCATCATCAACTAAAACAATATCACCCTTACCTTTATTGTTATAAAGTGTTAAATAAAGCTGTCTAGGTGTACATTTACCTTTTACAGTATTATCGGCAGTCATAGTATATCCTGCTGCCTTAAGTTGTTGTTTTACACGGAAAGTTTTACCAATACCAGGAGCACCACAAAGAATTACAGCAGGTTGAATTCCTTTAATGACCATCTTTACATATAACTGCATTTCCTT
>NZ_JBNMGD010000035.1:0-15813 GCF_050872065.1 Methanobrevibacter sp. | reverse complement strand
CTATATGATTATTAAAGTTAAATTTCATAATTATATAATAATTTAAAATATAATCCTCAACAATTTACTTAAATAATCCCTTCCCATAATAACAGTATTGCATATATTTTTTTACAATATTTTACAACCTACGTTATCTACTTTTGTTTTTATAATCTTACCATCATATTTGTTCCATGAACATTTAATATCATCAATTGCATCTTCAGTTGAAATTGCTACAAAAGATGATCCTGTTCCAGATAAACCAGCCGCTATTGCTCCAGATTCCAGTGCATCAATAGCTATTGATGAATTGAATCCTAAAGTAGCAGAATACAATAATCCATTTAAATTCAATGCTTTAAAATAATCTTTATTACAGGCAAATTCAAAAGCAGTTTCCACCAATGGAGCTAATAATTTCATCCTATCAGGATTTGATTCTCCAGATTTTGAATAATAATTAGGCATATATACTAATACAGAGGATTCGTCCATATTTTCCTTAATAATAAATTCTCTATTTCTATTATCAGTTACAACAACACCACCAAAGTAAGATGCAGTTGCATCATCAAATGAACCAGTAATAGTAACTCCTGCTTCAAGTGATGCATCAATTGCCATATTAATCACTTCTAAATCATCAAGAGATTTTAAATTAAATTCCTCAGAGATGATTGAAGAAACTGCTTTGACAATAGCATTAGATGAAGCACTACTACTTGATAATCCTGATGCCATGGGTAAGCTTGATTTTGTTTTTAAATCAACACCAAATTCAGATTTATCAATAGTATAATGGTCAAATACTTTTTGAGCACAAAGTTCCATCAGCCCAACATCTGCACCAACATCATTAGAACAAATTATTCCTTCATTAATTGTTTTGGCCATGCATTTTATATCTAAACCAATTCCAAATGCAGAACCAAACCCTGTTGCAATAGCATTGATTATTGTTGCTGAACCTGGAGATCTAACAATCTTTTTCATTAGTCAACCTCATCATAGGGAATTGTAATTTCTGAAAAATCCATTGCACGATTACGAGCATTAAGTGAGAGAACCAATCTTAAATCATCATCTTGAATAATTGTATCAATTGCTTTAGCTATAGATGAAATTTTATTTGGATTTACAAGCAAACCAACATCTTCATTGATTATTTCAGTGATACCACCAACATCACTTCCAATGACCGGTTTTCCACATGCCAACGCTTCAATTAAAACTAAACCAAAACTTTCTGAAAATGAAGGTAAAATCAATACATCACAACTTGGAATAATATTTTCGACATCATTTCTAGAACCTGTGAAAATTACATCATGAATATTTTCTTCTTCAACTTTCTTGTTTAATTTTTTAAATTGAGGTCCATCCCCAACAATCACTAAATAATAATCACTTTGAGATACTTTTTTAGCCTCTAAAAGTGAATCAACATTTTTTCTTTTGATTAAATTACCTACAAAAAGAACTATTGGCTTATCTTCAAGTCCATTTTCTTTTTTAAATGAATAATTTGTTTTTGATGAATATTTATTAACATCAACAGAATTCCAAGATAACTTTATTTTATTAGCTATCCCATTAACTCCAGTTGCAATAATCTCATGTTTTAAAGCATTACTCACTGCAAAAACACCATCAGCATCTTTTAAAACCTTTTTAATTGTTGATCGCATAAATGGATGGTTTTTATATAGTTCAAACATGTCAGAGCCATGTGCTGTTACATATGTTTTAATATTATGTTCCTTTCCAACTTCAACAGCAGCCGCTCCTGCTGGGAATAAATAATGTCCATGAATAATATCAATATCTTCTTTTTCTAAAAGATTCTCTAAAGCTTTTTTAGCATTTTTTGCAAACATTAATCCCCTAACACCTGGAAAATTAAATCCTTTAGTTCCTATGACATGAATTCCATCAATATCTTTAATATCTTTATGAGGGTAAGTAATCACATAAACTTCATGACCTTTCTCAACTAATTTTTTCGATAAAGTATGAATATGGACCCCAACACCTCCAACATGGGGTGGGAATTGACCTACCATAGCTATTTTCATAAAATAAAACTCCAATTAATTAATATTATTATATTATAATGAAATTATTATTTAAATAATTTAGTGAATTCCCTCTAATTTATTAGTAATTTACAAATTTTTTAGAAAGAATCCCTCTGAAATACCATTTCTATGAATACATATTATTTAACATCTTTTATGATAAAACAATGACAATTACAATCTTCAAGAAATATTAAAAGACATTCATTTAATTTCAACGGTCTCTTGTAAATACAACAATATGCAGATAAAACTGCACAACCCCTTTAATTTCTATAATTTATTCCAAACACAGGTTAAATAATTAATTTATTCTATTACCGCATTTAATACAAAAATTAGAATCTTCTACAATTTCAGCACCGCAGTTACCACAAAATTTCAGAGATTCTCCAGTTTTTTCAATTGTAATTCCATCATTATTATCAGGAATATACTTATTATTTCTTATGATATTTTGTTTCATAGCAACAAATTCATCATCAGTTAATAATCCTTTTTCATACATTCCCATAATTTTTTCAAGTTCACTAACATCTGAGTGCTTTTGTTCTTGAATATTATATTTTGGCCTTTGGGATAATTCTATTTGCTTATTTATTAAATCTGAAAGAATAATTCTTGATCTAGTTATAAGTTTATCAGAATATCTATCAATAAAATTATCATTAATTGCAGTATCATAAGTTTTGACAATTTTAAGAACACTATCTCCAAATAATGATTTGAATTCGAAACTTGGACATTTAAAAGTCTCACCTGATTTTAAAATAAAAGTAAAATCATTTGGATTAAAAGTATGTATATTTTCATATATGACTGCTGTTTGACTGATATTTGGTTTTTCAGAATTAAAAGTCAAATCTAGAGATTCATCATCATAAGTTTTTAAAATAATAGCATTCTTATTGAAATTGATTTGATAATGAAGATATTCCCCATTTATAAATACTTTTTTAGTTTCCATAGTCGTTTCAACTCCAGAAGTTGCTGCAAGACCTATTAAACCAAAACCCAATGTAGCAACACCTTTAGTTACACCACCATGTTTATTCTTAACAACAGGAGTTTCAATAACTTCATAATGACTGTCTTTTATTGTGACTACTCCTTCCGCAGAAATATTTCCTGAATTAAATTCATTAGTTAAATCTTTTTTAAAAATATCAAATATAATTTTATCCAAGTTTTCAAAATTCTCTTTTGTTTGTTTAAGAGTAGATTCAAATAACTCTAAAACATCAATATTATCATCTTTTTTAAGTGATTCCATTATAACATAAATTATTCTTTTTTCTTCTTCTATAGTTAAATCAAAATAATCCCTTAAACTTATAAATCTGAAATTAGCTTGATAACGTTTAGATAAAGGAATAATGAATTCATTGACTAATTTTAACTTATATTCATCAAATGTCAATCCCACATTAGGATATAAATCTCTTGTCGGAACTGCTGATCCACATACATTACAATATGCATCATCATCTAATTGAATTCCATTACAATTATAACAACGACGATTACTCCATTTTTTACCCGCTGATGATTTTATTTTCTTAACAAATGAACCAAAACCCTCTTCAGAATTATAATCATGTTTTTTAAAATCATATCCACAATATCTACAATAATTACCATCATCTAAAATAGGATTACTACAACCAGGACATTCAATTAAATAAGATTCTGATGCAATAGGTAATTTTTTACCACATACAGAACAAACATTATCATAAATATCATTTAGATTATTGCACTCCGGACATTTTTTAACATCTGAAAGTCTATAACTAAGATAAATATCCTTAGAAATACTTGCACCGCAATTTTCACAAAAAGAAGAAATATCACTTATATGTTTACCACAATTGGGACAATTAAAGCTATTCACAATTTCACACCCTATGGATATTCATTAACATGATATTAACTTATGCTTAAAACTATTCTTATATATTTTCATTTGATTAAAAGGATATTGCTATTATTCCCAATAATGTAAAATCTCCTTTTAGAATGCTATAATTTCCAATTTTTCTAGTTGTAGATGATTAAACAACCAAATATGTATCAACATTGCATTCCTTGCAGTAAAATTTCCTTTTTTAATAGGATACATTTAAAGAGAGTGTTTATTTATGGTAATTCACATAGTTATTGTTTAAATAATTACCTTCCATATCAACCAATATGACATCCAAATCCAAATCAAAACGTTGCATACATCTGTCATGAATTGCAGATGCAATACTATTTGAAACATCGACTGAAACTCCAAATTCATTTAAAATAGACATCATATCATCAGTTGTTTTTGAATCAAATAATCTTTGAAGATTGACATTATCAACACCACATAATGCTGCATGAGTAACCATTATTTCACGCCTACCATCCGCAACAGCATGTTTAGTATCAAAAATACCTCCAGCAACTTTAATCAATTTACCAATATGGCCGAAAAAAGTAAATTTAGTAATTCCTCTTTTAACTGCTTCATCAAACATGAACCCAACGAAATTACCAGTTTGAATAATTTGTTCCTTTGTAATATCTAATTGTTTTAGTGCTAATTTTTCCCCAATATTACCAGGAACAAAAACTAAATCCTTAATATCAGAAGCAATTGCAACATCAATTTGCTTAACAATCGAATCTTTATAAGCCTTATTGGACATTGATCTTGCTATTCCTGTAGTTCCAAGAACTGAAATTCCATCTACAATGCCTAATTTAGGATTCATAGTTTTTTTAGCTATTTTTTTACCATCAGGAATAGAAATAGTTACTTTAGCTAATTTTCCTTCAGGAATTTTATGTAACAAATTCTTAATAATCATTTGACGAGGAATCGGATTTATCGCATAGTCTCCAACAGGAATTTGAAGACCTGGCTTTGTAATTATACCAACACCCTCACCACCAGTTATCATAACATTAGATTTCTCACCATTTCTATCTACTAATTCAACTGTAGAAACAATATCTATATTTACAGTGACATCAGGATCATGATATGGATTTTTATGAGCAATAGCATACGCTTTGTTAGTAGAAATAGATTTACATTCATCAATTAGAATATCCAATACTCCTTTGGGAGTTTCAACTTTAACACAAACAATATTTGGAGTATCTAAAATTGCATTTAATGCAGCAAGAGAACATGCAGTTGCTATAGTACCAGTTGTTACACCAATAAAATTATCATTTGTCATTTTAATTAAAAAGAATAAAAAAAGAGTGAATCTATAACATAGATTCTAATTTTTCAATAAGTTCAGTCTCAGCAGGTGCACCAATGAAAGCAATTTCACCATCAATCACAATAGTTGGTACTGCCATGATTTGATAATCAACAGCTCTTTGTCTGTTATCTGGACTTTCATCAATTTTAACAGACTCTACATCAATTGCATCTCCTAATTTACTTTTCGCTTTTTGAGCAGCGTCAATTGCTGCTGGACAGTGTGGACAAGAATTAGTTGAAAATACTTCTACTTTAATTACCATTATTAATATCTCCTATATTATTTTGTAACTATTTTAATAATTAGTAATATATAATTGTTACTTATTTATAATAGATTTCTAATGCTCTCTACAAATGTTTAATATAAATAAAAAAAATAAAAATAAATGATTAAAATGGAAAATTTAGACACTGATATTAAAAAAATAATTAATAGCGCGTATCCCTACATTAAAGACTTTAATCCTGCTCAAAAAGCAGTAATTGAATCCGGATATCTTGAAGATAATTCCAATTATATAATTTCAATTCCTACTGCAAGTGGAAAAACTGTTTTAGGAGTTTTACCTGCTTTAAAAACTATATTAAATGGTGAAAAAGCAATATATGCTGCACCACTCCTTTCAATTCAAAATGAAAAAGTAAAAGAATTCAAGGCATTCGAAAAACATGGCATTAATGTAGGAAAACATCCATCTAGCGCAGATTTATCAGTTATGGTTTTTGAGTCTTTTGACGCACTTACAAGATTTTCCTGGAATGTACTTCGAGAAGTAGATACATTAATTATTGACGAATTTCATATGATTGGAGAATATTCAAGAGGACCTACTCTTGAATCAGCAATTACAAGAGCTAAAATTATAAATCCTAGTATTAGAATCATTGCTCTTTCCGCTACTTTGAAAAATATTGAAGAAATCGAAGGTTGGCTTGATGGAACTTGCATAGAACATGATTACAGACCAGTGCCATTACATAAGGAAGTATTGGATGCAGAGATGTTTAATACGAAAAATAAAAATGATGTTATCGTTAAAGTTGTTGAAAAAGCAATGAAAGATAACTCCCAAGCATTAGCCTTTGTTTCTACAAGAAGATTTACCGAAAGTTTAGCTACATATGTTGCTAAAAAGATTAATAAAAAAATCAATAAAGAACAAAGAACAAGATTTAAAGAAGTTGCTGAAAAGCTATTGGAAGTTCCAAAGAAAAAAGGATCCCTGCCAACAAGTACTTGCTTAAAATTAGCTGAAGCAGCTGAATTAGGAGTTGCATTTCACCATGCTGGTCTTTTTAATGAACAAAAAGAAATCATCGAAGATGAATTTAGAAATGGAAATATATTAATGATTACTGCAACACCAAGTCTAATGTATGGTGTCAATTTACCTTCAAAGACCGTTGTAATTAGAGATCATACTCGCTGGACAAGTAACGGGCCACAACCAATACCTGTTTTTGACTATGAACAAATGTCCGGAAGAGCAGGTAGACCACAATACGATGATGTGGGTTACTCTTATATTATTGCAAAAACAATGGATGAAGTTCAAAACCTAGAAGAGTATTATGTTGAAGGAGAAATTGAAAAAACAAATTCAAAATTAGTAGATAATAAAGATGCAATTTATAAACAGATAATTGCCCAAATTGCTTCTTCTCTTTCTAAAAATTTAGATGACTTAGTGGATTTCTTTGGAAAAACTCTTTACGGTTATCAAATGAACAATAATCCATCAATGTCTACTTTTGCAGAATATACTATACAATATGAGCTTGAAAATGCATTAGAATTCTTACTTCAAAATGGAATTATTAGAGCTACACCTGAAGGACTTACGACTACTGATTTTGGTTATTTAATAGCTAAATCTAATTATGCAGTAGAAACAGCTGTTAAAATTAAAGAATACATATCAGATATTAATGAGATTAATACTGAAGAATTTATTTATGCATTATCACAAACACCAGACTTACCATTAATTTCATTTAAAGGAAGAAAATCAAAAGATCCAGTTAGAGACAAATTATCTGAATGTGGATTGTTTGCCGTAGATATTGGAATCTCTGAAGCAACAACCGTTTCATTAATTGAATGGATTAATGAAAAAAGCGAACATGAAATAGAAAATAAATATAATGTATATTCAGCATCAACAAGAAGATCTGCTTATGAAGCATCTCGCCTCGTGAAATTTGCAAAAGAAGCATCTGAAATTTTAGGAAATTATTCTAACTTAAAAGAATATGATATATTGTCTGCTAGATTATACTATGGAATTAAACCTGATATCATTCCATTAGTCGTTGGAGTTAAAAGACTCGGGAGAAAAAGAGCTAGAAATCTTGTAAAAATATTTGGAAATGATTTAAGTAATGTTTCTGAAAATGAATTACAAAAAATTGAAGGAATAGGACCTAAACTAGCTGAAAAAATAAAATTATTTACAAAAAATTAAAAAAAAGTGGAGTTAACCTCCACCATTACAAGAATCAGAAGATAATTCAAGTTCTTCGAAATTCATTGTATTTTCTTTTAGATTTTCAATGTCAATATCCTTATTACCCCAAGAACCTTTTTTGATATCTTTTTCCTCTAACAACTCAACACGATTTGATTCATACCATAAACCAGTTTTATCCAGTTTAACCCAATCAACACCATTAGTTGTTCTTGCGTCAACAACTTCACCCACTGTACCAGTGTCGACATATCTAACATGAGAATTCAAAGGAATTTCTATATCCCTTGCATCAAAAACCATTTGAAAAACCTCACAATTATTATTCTTCGATTTCTACTTCAACAGATTCATCTTCATCTTCTTCAACTTCAGCTTCTTTAGGAATCTCTTTGTTTAAGATAACATAAGCGCCAATAGTATCTATATCATCAAAACTAATTACAAGTTCGTCTTTAGAAAAAATATTTTTTTGTAAAGTTAAAGTAATTTCCTCAATTTTACCAGTTACTGTGTCAAACTCAAGATTAGTTACTTTCCCTACTTCATATGCATTTTTATCTAAAACAGTAGATCCTAAAAATTCTTTAATTTGCATAATATTCACCTAAAAAATTTTTAATTAAATATTTAAATAAAACCATAAATAAAATTAACTATTAATAATTGAGGTTAGAAATAATGGAAAAAGCATGTCGAATTATAATTAATGATATTCTTAATGGCAAAATATCCACAAGACGTGATCTTGAAGTTGAAAAAAGACAGCTTTGCCGTGATTTAAAATTATCCAGATTTATGAGCAATGCAGACATATTGGAATTTGCAAAGCCGGAAGAAAAGGAATTTGTTTCTGGAATACTAAAGAAAAAACCAACTAGAACAATGTCTGGAGTTGCAATTGTTGCTGTAATGTGCCATCCACACAAATGTCCTCATGGAAGATGTTTTTATTGTCCGGAAAGTGATACAGCACCTCCAAGTTATACTGGTGAAGAACCAGCTGCACTTAGAGGAAGAATGTATGAATTTCACCCTTATGTTCAATGTTTCAATAGATTAAAACAGCTCAAAAAAATTGGACACCCTATTGACAAAGTTGAACTAATCATTATGGGAGGAACATTCCCTTCAAGAGATTTATGTTATCAAGAATGGTTTGTATCACAATGCCTAAAAGCAATGACTGATTTTGGTTTGATAATTGAAAATAAACCAACAAATTATGAATATAATTTAGATTTTGATGAAATAAGATCCTTTGAAAAGGAAATTATTAAAACATACCCCCCTAATGATTATGTATTAATCAACGACATTCAAAAAGCTAATGAAAATTCAAAAGTAAGATGTGTGGGAATGACCTTTGAAACACGTCCAGATTATTGTAAAAAAGAGCATATCAATAGAATGCTTGATTTTGGAGTAACAAGAGTTGAACTTGGTGTTCAAACATTATCCGATGAATTATATAAAAAAATAAAAAGGGGTCATGAACTCGCTGATGTTATTGAAGCAAATCAACTTTTAAGAGATTCTGCAATCAAGGTAGCAATGCATATGATGCCCGGTTTATTCTCAGATGAGAAACAAGACTTGAAAATGTTTAAGCAATTGTTTAATGATGATAATTTTAAACCAGACATGCTAAAGATTTATCCTTGTCTAGTCACAAAAGGAAGTGAATTATATGACTTATGGGCTGATGGCAAGTATGCTCCGTATACTGACGAAGAAGCCGTTGAACTAATTGTTAAGGTTAAAAAGATTCTTCCAAAATGGGTTAGAACAATGAGGATTCAACGTGATATCCCTTCAACATTAATTGAAGCAGGTGTTAAAAAATCCAATCTTGGGGAACTTGTTTATAATAAACTGGATGAAGAGCACATTAACTGCCAATGCATACGCTGTCGTGAAATTGGTCATAAAAAAACATCAAAACAATATAGTTTAGATGAATTTGAGCTATTTAGCGAAAGTTACAATGCATGTGGAGGAATTGAAAACTTCTTGTCCATTGAGGATATTAATGAAGAAAGTATTGCAGGATTTTTAAGATTACGTTTCCCATCAAAAGATCATTTCAGAGAAGAAATTACAGATAAAACTGCACTTGTAAGAGAATTGCATGTTTATGGAAATATGATTAAAATAGGAGACAAAAATCCCCAAATAGGTCAACATACTGGATTTGGAGAAAAACTTCTTAAAGAAGCTGAAAATTTAGCTATTGACAATAATAAAGAAGAAATAGCTATAATAAGTGGAATTGGAAGCAGAAATTATTATCGTAAATTTGGCTATGAAAAAGTTGGACCATACATGGTGAAAAAATTATATAAAAACATTTAAATATAATGTTCGTACAAATACAAACTAATTAAATGGTGATAAAATGACATACAATATAAAAAACTCAAAAGAATTAGCAGGATTGATTAATTACACTAATTTAAATAACATGATTAGTGAACATGAAATGATTGAATTTCTCGAAAAGGCAAAAGAAATCAACGCTAATTCTGTTGTTGTTTCTCCTACATATGTTTCATTAGCAAAAGAAACATTAAAAGATACTAATGTAAAAGTTGGAAGTGTTATTGGATTCCCACTAGGCTTCGAGGATACAGAAAGTAAAGTAGCAACAGCTAAATCATTGCTTGACAAAGGTGTCGATGAATTTGAAGTAGTCCTTAATTTAAGTTACCTAAAAGATGAAAAATATGACTTACTTGAAAATGAAATAAAACAAATAAAAGAAGTAATTGGAGATAAAGTTTTAAAAGTAATTATTGAAACAAAAGTGTTAGAAGACTATCAAAAAGCCAATACTGCAAAATTAGCAGCTAAAAGTGGTGCAGATTATGTAAAAACCGCTACTGGTTTTGTATCTCCTAGTCACATTTTTGAAAAAGTTAATGATATTAATATCATTCAAAAATATGCTCCAACAATTAAAATTGAAGTATATGGTGGAATTGACAATTACAAATTTGCTAACCAAATATTAACTGGAGGAGCAGATCTTATTGGCAGTGACCAAGGTTATGAAATCGTCAAAAGATATAAAGATTTACGAGAAAACACACAAGTAAAACCAAAACCTATCACATTATAGATTAAAGGAACCATCACCATTTTTAATCTAAATAAAACATTGCTAAAACTCATTTTAAATACAAAATAATTATATATTTTGAAAATTAATAAAAATGGTCAAAATTAAAAAGTTAATAAAAATAGTTAATAAAAAGTAATGCCATGGGCCGGACTTGAACCAGCGACATCTAGATCTTCAGTCTAGCGTTCTCCCATCTGAACTACCATGGCATATGGACCGAACGAGATTCGAACTCGTGATCTCCTCCACGTCAAAGAGGAATCATACCCCTAGACCACCGGTCCTACACAACATAATATAGTTTATTAAAACTTATATATAAACTTTTCTTTATTGAATAGAACAAGTGGTGAAAATTTTGAAAAATAAAAAAAATTGACCAAGAAAAGTGGCCAATAGATTTTATCATTAAAAGCTTCTTTTTTAAAATAACTAATTAGAAAATCTATTTGATTGCTAATTTGATATCTTCAGCTTTTACAGTTTTTCTACCAGCGTGGCGTGCGAAATTAACAGCTTTTTGTGCGATTTCGTCACCTTTTTCTTCTAATGCTTCAGCTAATGCAATTTTTGCATCATCACTAATTCTTTGTGCGCCAGCATTTTTTAAGATACGACCGACTGGTGCGATTGGTAATTCACTCATAATTACACCTCCAATTAAATTGTAGTACACAATAGTATATAAATGTATCGGAAAAATGCCTATATTCCGTTTATATTATAACTTATCACCTGTTAGAATATACTTTTAAATTTAAGAAAAAATTAAAAGCATTATAAAAAAATTAAGGAAAAAAGTAACACTAATATAAAAAAATAAGATAAATAAAAAAAATAAAAAAAATATTACAATAATTCACTTTTAAGATAAGTAGCGGTTGCTTCAGTTATATTTACATCAACAAAAGTTCCTAAGTTAACATTATCCACAATTACTGGAATATAAGAGTCAGTCTTCGCAATAAATCCACCTTTAGAACCTTTTTCAATAACAAGAACCCTTTGATGAGAATTAACTAAACATTTATTTTCTTCTTCTGTTATTTTTGATTTAATATCAGACAAAAATTTTGATCTTTTCTTCATGACTTCATGAGGAACCTCAGTAAGAGCAGATGAAATCGCACCTTTCCTGTGTTGATATTTAGATAAATGAATTAAGCTTGGCTTTATTTTTTCAAGTAAATCAACAGTTAAATTAAAATCCTCATCGTTTTCAGTTGGGTATCCAACAATAATATCCACTGCCAAAGTCAAATCAGGAATTTCCTTTTTAAATTTTGAGACAATATCAAGATATTGACCAATAGTGTGACCTCTCCTCATGTCAGCTAAAACCTTATCACTTCCACTTTGAACAGGTAAATGAATAAAATTATATACCTTTGGATGTTTCATCGCATCAATAATTTCATCAACATCATTTAAAACATTTTTAGGATGCATCATTCCAACACGAATACGAAAATCTCCATCTAAATTAGCTATTTCTTTAATTAAATCAGATAGTTTCTCACCACTGTCCCGACCAAATGCAGCGGTATCCTGAGCAGTAAGTTGAATTTCACAAGCACCATTTTCAATAGCTTTTCTTGCTTCTTCCTTGATATCTGCAATTGGATAACTATTTAATGGTCCACGAGCAAACCGTGTGCAACAGAATGTACAAGCACCCAAACAACCTTCACATATTTGGATAATGTGAATTAAACTATCATCCATTCTTTTAGGAACATTAACTTTAGATTCTTTTGAAAATCCTGATTCACGAACTATCTCACCACAATAAGTAGCCCCAACAACATCCGCAGATTTATTTAATTGATGTGGTCCAATCCATGAAGAATTAGGAGCAACCTTATCTAATTTTTCAGGATCAATCTCGACCATACATCCCCCAACAATGATTTTTTTATCAGGAAACTCCTCTTGAAGCTTTTGAATTCTATAAGTAACTTTATTTTCAGTAGGTAACTTAACATAACATGTATTCACAATAATAACATCAGCTTCATCTACTGAATCCACAATATCAATATCATTTTCTTGTAATTTACCTGCTATAATCTGTCCATCAGCCTTATTGAATGTACAGCCATAAGATTCAATATATACTTTCATTTTATTTTCACTCTAGGAAGATTTTTTAGTTTTCTTAAATATGTCTTTAGTTAAATCATAATCAAAATTATTGAATTTAACTGGTTTTGAATAAACTCTTTTTATTATTCCTGCTTTTGCAAAACCTGAAGTTAATTTTCTATCTTTAGTCTTGATAACATGAATTTTCACAATGTGTTTGTCAATTTTAACAACATCACCAGGAGCTATTTCAAAATTCCTATCCAAATCTAATTTATAGGAATCAACTTCACCATGCAAATCTACTGAAAAACCTATACGTGCAGGGATTTCAGTGGATGCTGCCCATATAGTATTAATATCTTCAATTTTTGCTTTATTTACTCTTTTGTCTTTAACTTCAATACTAGTCACTTCAACTTGACCTAAATCAGAAAGTAAGACATCACCACTTTTCAATTCATCACTGGGAGATAAATCAATAGTGGTTTTATAAGATTTATCTTGTGCAGAAATAATCAATCTATAAGGTTTAGGTTTCTTAGCAGAGAAAATATCTTTAAAAACATGACCGCAATCTTCACATTTTAATAAATATTCTTCCATGAGTTTTTTCTTAGAGGATTTTTGTTTTGCATTTAAAATTTCAACATTATCAGAACCACAAATTGGACATTCCATTTTTATTCCTCCTAATCAGACTCATTTAGATAATGGTTAACTAAACCACCATCTTCCAATATACTTAGCATAAACTCTTTAAACGGTTCAAAAGTTTTGCTCTCCCCAGTAGTTTCATTAACTAATATTCCCTCAGATAAATCAATGCTTATTACATCTCCATCATTAGCTTCAATATCACTAACAATAACCGGCAATCCTATGTTAATTGCATTCCTATAAAATATCCTCGCAAAAGATTTTGCTATAATTGCGCTAACGCCTGCTGTCTTAATAGCTACTGGTGCTTGTTCTCTTGAGGAACCACAACCAAAGTTTTCATCAGCAACAATAATATCTCCTTTTTGAACATTTTTTGTAAAATCTGGTCGTTCACCTTCTAAAACATGATCTGCCAAATCTTGAGGGTTAAATGTTCTTAAATATCTTCCAGGGATTATTACATCAGTATCAATATTCTCCCCAAAAGTCCATGTTTTTCCTTTAATAATATCCATAAACATCACAATAAAAATTGAATTAAAAAAAACGAGTATTTGGGATTCTACCCAAATACGAAATAAGTAAGGTGATTTAAAATTAAATTATTCTTTTTTCTGTTTTAAAGGCTTTGCAAACTTTTGCTCAACACTTTCACGATACATTGAATTCATAGTACAGAATGGAATTATTCTACCATCTGGAGTTGCATAGTGAATAACACATTTTTTAACTCTGTCTTCATCAAAATTAAATGGATCCATGAAATGCATACATGAAATAAGCATTGCATCTTTAGAAAAGTCCCCTAATGCATCATAAGACCTTTTAGCAAATACATCAAATAAAATCTTTTTAATATCTAAATCTTTCGGAGTTTTACTGGTGTGCACTAATTTTGGAAGATGTGCTGCAACACCCGCTAAAACTTTCTTACGAGCACCAAATTTACCTTCAATAAGTTTATCTGCATATTCATCTAATTTCACAAATAAATCATCAACATCAACAAAATTTGTAATTGGTATTAAATTGTCTCTTCCACTGCCTTCAGTTTTTTCTCTAAATACATAAGTACCTACACCACAATGTTGGTGGCAATTTAAGGTAACTGAAGGTATTTCATCCCCATCCATAGCAGAAATAAACCTTGCAACTGGTTCAACAGCAGATGGAGGATAGAAGTCAGTTGTTTTAACTTGACCTTTGGTCTGTTCTTCAATGATTTTAACAAAATCAGGAATTGTGATTCTTTGGGATTCAACTTGATCAGACGGAGTTCTTCCGGAAAATGAAACTGGTTGGAAGTTAACTCCATAAATAATATCATTATTATCAAATGCAAACTTGATTATATCCCCTATTTGATCATCATTAACACCTTTAATTAAAGTAGGTACGAGCACAACACCTAAACCTGCTTTTCTACAGTTTTCAATAGCTTCCAATTTAAATGGAAGTAAATCTCTACCTTTGTTGTTAATATATGGTTCAGGAGTTACACCATCAAAAGAAAGATAAACTGTGTTTAATCCAGCTGCTTTTAAATCACTAGCTAAATTTTCCCTTTTAGCTAATCTAATACCATTGGTAGCTATTTGAACATGAGTAAAACCTTCCTCTTTAGCCATTTTAACAAGTTCAACAATATCTTTTCTTACAGTTGGCTCCCCACCAGAATATTGTATAGCTGGAGTTGGATTTGGTTTTAAATTTCTTAAATTTTTGAGCATTTGTTTAATTTCATCTTGAGTAGGCTCATATAAATATCCTGCAGCAGCTGCATTAGCAAAACAGACCGGACATTTTAAATTACATCTATTAGTTACATCAATTAAACCTAAAACAGTTGAAGTTTCATGTTTTGAACATAACCCACAATTACTAGGACAACTAGCAGAATCTTCAACACATGGATTTTCAACAGGAATTATTGATGGAATATAGTTATCTGCTCTATCATATAACTTATCATCACTCCAATAAGTGTTAATAAACTCACCATGTTCATCACAAGTTTTTTTTATGAAAACTTTATTGTCTTCATCATAAACCTCTGCAGTGATTGGTTTACCACACTCAGGACATAAACTCTTAGTATTTTTAATTTTCAAAAAATCACCTTCAATAATAATTTTTCAACTATCAAATTAAAAT
>NZ_JBNMGD010000081.1:0-2687 GCF_050872065.1 Methanobrevibacter sp. | reverse complement strand
TTTTAGGAGAGATAAAATGGGAAAAGTTAAAAAGGAAGATATTTTGGATATCTTGGCTAAATACGACAAAAGTGAAATAACAATAGCTACCCTTGGAAGCCATACTTCCTTACATATTTTGCAAGGTGCAAAAGAAGAAGGATTTAGAACAGCTATTGTTTGTGAAAAAGGAAGAGAAGTTCCATATCAAAGATTTGGTGTTGCAGATGAATACATCATTGTCGATGAATTTAAAGACATTGTAAATGAAGATGTACAACAAAAACTTAGAGATATGAATGCCATTGTAGTTCCTCATGGATCTTTTGTTGCATATGCTGGTTTAGATAATGTTGAAGATAAGTTCAATGTTCCTATGTTCGGTAATAGGGATGTCCTTAGATGGGAAGCTGAAAGAGACAAAGAAAGACAATTACTTGTCGAAGGTGGCGTAAGAATACCATTTAAATATGAGGGTCCTTCAGAAATCGACAGACCAGTAATGGTTAAGTTCCCAGGCGCAAGAGGTGGAAGAGGTTACTTTGTTGCTTCATCTACCGAAGAGTTTGATGCAAAAATTGAAGCTATGAAAGCACGTGGATGGTTAGAAGATAAAGATGTTGAAGCAGCACATATTGAAGAATATGTTTCTGGTTGTAACTATTGTATACATTACTTTTATTCTGCATTAGATGATACTGTTGAATTAATGGGTATGGATACAAGATATGAATCCAGTATTGATGGTTTTGTAAGAATGCCTGCAAAAGATCAGTTAGATATTGATTTAAGCCCTTCTTATGTTGTCACTGGTAACCATCCTGCAGTAATTCGCGAATCTTTACTTCCACAAGTATTTGATATGGCTGATAAATTAACTGAAAGTGCTAAAAAATTAGTTGCTCCAGGACTAAATGGTCCTTTCTGTATGCAAACTTTAGTAAATGATAATTTAGAAGTAATCTGTTTTGAAATCAGTGCAAGAACTGATGGTGGTACAAACACATTCATGGATGGTTGTCCTTATTCATACTTAACTTATGGAAAACCAATGAGCATGGGTAGAAGAATTGCTGTTGAAATTAAACGTGCAATAGAAAGAGAAGAATTAGAAAAAATAATAACATAAACAGTTATTATTTTTTATTTTTTTTAAAATTTTATTTTTAAGTTGGATTTCAACTTATTTTTTCTTGTTTTTGTTTTTACCGATATTTTTCTGTTTATTATATTGTTCTAATGCTTTTACACGATCTCTTTTAGTCCATGCACCAACAAAACCGATAAAAGCTCCAACTCCAATAATTAAAATTGCCACAGACATTATTCCAGTTTCGGTTAAGAAGAATCCATCAAAAGTTCCTAAATATCCTTGAAAAGTTAAGACTACAATTGGTGTAGCAGCAAGTGCACCCATAATAGTTCCAATCTTAAGGTTTGGCTGACCATATCCTACATAAATGAGTCCAATTGCTGAAAATGCATATATCCAATCATTATATTGGTATCCAATTATTATACATGCAGCAGCTATTGCAGCTCCAAAAACTAATGCCTTTACATTTATCTCTGAAAATATATTCATATTTTATCTCCAATTTATTTTTTAGGAGCTATTATTCCACCTAATGCTCCAGTTATTCCCATTACAATTGCATAATAAATTAAATAGCCTAATACTATGGTTACACTTGCAATTCCTGAGAGGGTAAATCCAGTCAATCCTCCGAAAATACCGAATAAACTTCCGCCTAAAGTTGCGATTAAAACAAATAATATTGCGCAAACAATTGTTCCTAATGCTCCAGCGACGGCAGCATTCCATAATCCGCTAAGTGCTCCGTCATGTGCAATATAACCTGTGATAAATCCAACAATTAATAATCCAATAAATTCATATTGGGCGAAAAATGATTTAACTATTACAGCTAATATGAAACCTATGATTACTGCTTTCCATTTAGTCATAATATCACCATATAATAATTATCTTAGTATCATTAATAAAAGTTTATACTTTTTTTAGGGATTCATTCATTTATGAAATACAGTTTTTTACATGTCTTTTTTAGTTAATAAATTTTAATATTGCTAATTTTTGTAAATTGAGGTAATAGTGAATTTTAATCAGTGTTAAGGCATTATTAGGTCGTTATGTGCTGTTATAAAAGAAAATATGATATTATTTTTAAATTAGTGTTAAAAGATCATATCAAAATATTTGGTGATAGGTTTAATTTTTCTTTGGTGTTACCTTAAATTTTTATTACTTATCGAACTTGGAGTTTAGAGTTGATTTTAGCTTAATGAGATGATAATAATCCATCTGAAAAAATTATACTTTATCTAATAGATTACAATCCTTGTTTTAGTGGAATCTCTTTTGCAATACTAAAAGAGGTGATAAAATGGAAAAGAAATTGTTTGTCGCAATCCTTGTTTTAGTGGAATCTCTTTTGCAATTTAGGTCAACTATCACAACTAAGGTCCACTATTAAGGTCGCAATCCTTGTTTTAGTGGAATCTCTTTTGCAATTTAGGTCAACTATCACAACTAAGATCCACTATTAAGGTCGCAATCCTTGTTTTAGTGGAATCTCTTTTGCAATAGATGATATTGATGATGAAGAAACTGAAGAAATTAGGTCGCAATCCTTGTTTTAGTGGAATCTCTTTTGCAATCAGAAATAGACATAAGCCCAGACCCC
>NZ_JBNMGD010000030.1:0-17528 GCF_050872065.1 Methanobrevibacter sp. | reverse complement strand
AATATGCTTTTATAAAAAATAATATTCCTTAGGTATTTGAAAGAGAGATTAAATAATAACTCTCTTTAAATCAGTCAATATCCTCTTTTTGAGAATTTTCTAAAAATTCATTTTGAACTTCAACAACCTCAGCACTAGTATCCACCTCACTATATGCTTCAAGCAAATCATGGTTTAACTCTAAAAAAGTATGTCCCCATTTAAATCCATCCATCATTTCACGTGCTTCATCTTTAAATCGTGTAATGTAAAGTGTTGCAGCAATAGCTTCAACTGTTGATAATATACATGGTTTTCCATAATTTACAGGATTTGTCGCTATTAAAAAAGGAAGTGATCTATGATATTTTGATAAAGAAAAGAATTTTTTAGATTTAGATACTTCATTCCAAGAACAATCCAAACCTACAACTCCCCTTCTTTGCACATATCTATAATCTTCATATGATACAGCCTTCTCAGCATATGGATTTAAAACTATTGCACCACTTGGAATTTTATTAATATCATAAACCAATCTACATTTACCCATTTTTTCCATTTTTATTGAGGTACATTTCTTCCTGTCACACTCATTTGCATGAAAGACAGTGATTTTCATGATTATTGAGCTCCTTGAAGCGCAGATGTATTTCCTGCTTTATATTGTTGTAATAAATCCATTTGTTGATTAAATTGTCCTTTTGTAAGTCCAAATTCCTCATAAATGTGTGGAACATTCTTACTTTCTTTTAATGTCAAACTTTCAAGTAAAGGTTGAAAATAATCAGTATATGCCTCACCATACATATTACCGGTAGCATTGATTTTAGATTTTCCATCAATAATCATATAAATCAAATAACCTTGTTTTTCACCTTGAGATTCACCAATAATAATATTCATTACATTATTATTGAAAAAATTATTACTTGAATTATTATTTGGAACTGCTTGTGTGAAATAAATATTCCATTCATTACCGTTGAATGTTCTTACTTCAGGATAACCCACACCTTGAATTTGATATAATTCCATTAAAGCTGAAGAATTATCTACAGTAGAAATATTATAAGTTATTTTATTCTCTTTATCTTCATAAGAATGCATGAACTTTTCTTTACCATTTTCAAGACTTACATTACCTACAAAACTACCTTCCATAAAATCCATTTTAAATGGAGTGGTTTCAATATTCTTATCACCAATAAAACCGGTAGCAAATAAAACACCGATAATTGCAATAATCACTACAACTATTGCAAGAATAATAATCACGTTTTTATTTTCCATGAAAAAACTCCTTAATTTAATTATATAAGATATAAGTAAAAAGTCTTTAATATAAGTTTAGTTAGATATCTAATATACTAAAAGCAAAATAAGGTTAAATTATGAATAAAAAAAAGCAATACCAATTATTACTTATTGCTCTAGTAGCTTTAGTAATATTTAATTTAATAATTATCTTTAGTTCAATTATGACTACATTAGATAATGATTATAATATTGCAGAAGTAGGACATAATAGTAATGGTACTGTTTATAAAATTGAAGCAGGAAACATGTCCTCTAATGAGACCGTTGGACTTATTTTAGGAGTTCATCCAAGAGAACATGAAATTCACGAAGCCGTAAATAAGACAATTTATGATATTACATCTGAAGATGGAACTAATAATCTTACTAAGAAATATGTAATATATTATGTTGAAACTAAAGACAATTTAACTTCCCGTGATGATACAAGGCCTGCTGGAGAAGAATTAGCTAATAAGTACATTGTTCCAAATATTGCTAAGGATAATCCATTTATTGTGATAGATGTCCATGAAATAAATCCTGATTATGAATATTCAAATTTCATATTTAGTTTATCTAATAGGACTGAAACAATTGACAATTATATTTCAAAAATTGCTAATGATGTTAATTTAGTTGATTATGAATTTAGTTCTGGAACAAGCCCTGAAAAAGTTACAATACCAATAGCAAAAAAAGGAATTAATACATTACTCATGGAAATTTCAACTACTTATACTTTGATGGAAAAACAAGAAACTGCAGATAATTTAATTAAAAGTTTAGATAGTTTAGAAGCTTAAGTGATTACAATGAATAAAGTTCGCGGAATTTTAATTGGGAGAATGCAACCTGTCCATAACGGACACATGCAAGTTATCGATAGCATTTTAGAAGAAGTGGATGAGATTATAATCGGCATAGGCAGCGCTCAATTGAGCCATAGTATAAAAAATCCATTCACAGCTGGTGAGCGTATTGTTATGATTAATCAAGCATTGGCTGAACGTGGCATTGATCCATCAAGATACTATATCATTCCCATGCAGGACATTAATTTTAATGCTCTTTGGGTTTCTCATGTTAATATGCTGACTCCACCATTTACAAAAGTCTATTCCGGAAATAATTTAGTTAAACAGTTATTCCTAGAAGAAGGATATGAAGTTAAACAACCTCCACTTTATGACAGGTTACAATTATCCGGAACAGAAGTTAGGCGTAGAATGATTGAAAATGAAAACTGGCAAGAATTAGTCCCTAATGCAACCGTTAATCTCATTAAAGAAATTAATGGTGTTGAGAGAATAAAAAATTTATCCTTAAAAGAAATTAATGAAATATAACAGTGTTTATTAATAATAAAAAAACAATATAAAACAATGGAGATGAAATAATGGTTGTAAGAGTTATTGAATCAAAAGAAGACAAAGTTACAACTGCGGATTTAATAGATGAATTGAAAAAAAACAGTAAAGTTGATTACTGTGGAGCTATTTTTAGTTTTGAAGGTTTTGTAAGGGGAAAAGAAGAAAATATGAATTTACAGAAGTTAATTTTAACTACACCCGATAAAGAAAAAACCAAAGCTGAAATTGAAAAAATCGTTGAAAATGCTAAAATCAAATACAATGTTGCTGAAATATCTGTTGTACACTACATTGGTGAATTCTACACAGGTGACTTATTATTTTTGGTTGCTGTTCTAGGCTATCATAGAGATGAAAGTTATGAAGCCCTAAAAGAAGTAATCGAAACAGTGAAATTTGATGTTGAGTTTAAAAAAGAAGAAATTTCTGACGAAGGGACAAAAGTTATTCTCGCAGGAGGTTAAACTTGTCCTCACTACTTTTTATTTTAAGATTAATACTCTTGTTTTTAATAATTTATGCAATAATTAAAAACTTAAAAACATTATTAAAAGCAGGCGTGATTATTTTTATAATTTTAATATTAATAGGATTAATGGGATATTAATCCTAACTTATTTTCCAATAATAACTTCGGTAGATTTGATAATAGCAGTTACATCATCGCCTTCAGTTAAACCTAATTTTTCTGCAGATTCCCTAGTAATTACAGCAGTAATAGTATTAGGCTCACTTACCTCAATTTTAATATTAGCCATAACAGCACCTAAATCTACATCAGCCACTTTACCTTTTAATTGATTTCTTGCACTTAATTGCATATTAATAATCTCCTTAAATTAAATACGAAAGATAATTCATATCATCTTATTATTCAGTAAATATTTAATATAAAATTATATATAAATCTTTTATTTTAACATAATAAGCATTTTAAATACGATTACCGAAAATTATTCATATCGTAAATTAATAAAAAGAAAACATTTTAAGATATAAAGTTGAATATAATAACTATGAACATCGAATTAGAATCAATTGGTACAATCCACACAGAATTCAAAGAAATTGAAGGAATGCCAATTCAACCTACTGGAGCAAAAGGAATAAAAGGAACAATTGAGATTAAAAACAAATTTATTGAAGGCTTAAAAGATTTAAACGAATTCTCACACATCCATCTAATTTATTTACTTCACAAAGTTGAAGGATATAAACTTGAAGTCAAACCATTTATGGATACAAAGACTCATGGAGTATTTGCAACAAGATCTCCAAAAAGACCAAACCGCATCGGAATGAGCATCGTTAAATTAGACAAAGTCGAAGGAAATAAAATATATATTGAAAATATAGATGTCCTTGATGGTACTCCACTTATAGATATTAAACCATATGTCCCTCAATTATACGAAGACACAATTGACGAGCTAAAAATAGGCTGGTTTGAATCAAAGCACCAAAAAGCAAAATCACAAAAATCAGATGACCGATTTAAATAACCAGAATTATAAAAAAAGTAAAAAAAGAGAAAATAAATTCTCTTAGTAGTTTTGAGCTCTAATTTCGAAATAAGATTTTGGATGTGCACATGCAGGGCATTCTTCAGGAGCTTCAGCACCTTTATGAATGTATCCGCAGTTTCCACATTTCCATTCTATTTCTTCATCTTTAACAAAGACAGAATCATCTTTAATATTGTTTAATAATTTTTGGTATCTGCCTTCATGTTCTTTTTCAATTTTTCCAACACACTCAAGCCTATCTGCAATTTCATCAAAACCTTCTTCTCTTGCAACTTCAGCAAACTCAAGATACATTTCAGACCATTCATGGTGTTCACCATCAATTGCATCTTGTAAGTTTTCAGGAGTGGAAGGTACTCCGTCATGCAAATATTTAAACCATAATTTAGCATGTTCTTTTTCATTTCTTGCAGTTTCTTCAAAGATTTCTTTTATCTGTACATATCCGTCTTTTTTAGCCTGACTAGCATAGTACTGATACTTTGTGTGTGCTTGGGATTCACCAGCAAATGCAAATTTTAAATTTTCTTCAGTTCTTGTGCCTTTTAAATTAACCATAATTTCACCTTTATCTTTAAAATGAATAAATTATTATAATTTGTTAATAGCTTCAGTAATCAATTCAATGGTTGCTTCAACATCATCCATACTACATACACTTACAGGAGTGTGTATATAACGAGTAGGAACAGATAAAACACCAGTTGGAATTCCTTCACGAGTTAAGTGAATTGCAGTTCCATCAGTAGTTCCACCATCACTTACTTCTAATTGATATGGAATTTCATTTTCATCTCCAGCATTGATAAGCAAGTCTTTTACTGATTGCTGGGTTAAAATACCTCTTCCACTTGCATCTGCTAAAATAATGGCTGGACCTTTACCCATTACTACAGGTGCTTCTTCCGGTTTGATTCCAGGATGATCACCAGATAATGTTACATCAAGTGCAATAGCAAGATCTGGATTTAGTTTAAATGCAGAAGTTTTAGCTCCTTTAAGTCCTACTTCTTCTTGAACAGTACCTACACCATAAACGGTAGCTCTTGTATTTACCCTTTTTAAAACTTCCATCATTACATAACAACCTACACGATTGTCTAATGCTTTACCCATAATTAAATTGTTTGGATATTCAACAAATAAGGAATTGAAGGTCATTTTATCCCCAATTCTAACCATTTTTTCTGCTTCTTCCTTATCTTTTGCACCAATATCAACAAACATGTCACTAGCTTTAACAACTTTGTTTCTTTCTTCAGCAGTTGTTACATGAGGTGGTTTTGATCCAATAACCCCTACAATTGGTTCTCCAACGGAAGAATGAACAGTTACAGTTTGGTTCATTAACATTTGATCATTAATTCCACCAATATTTGAGAATTTGATAAAACCATTATCATCAATGTATCTTACCATCAATCCAATTTCATCCATGTGAGATGCAAGCATTACAGTAGGAGCTTTCTTTTCACCTTTTTTAGTTGCAATAATGTTTCCCATACTGTCAGTTTCAATTTTATCAGCTACATCTTTTAATTCACGTGTAATAATTTCAGCTATTTTTTCTTCTGAACCAGATACACCTGGTGTTAAGGATAGCTCTTTCATTAATTCCATTATATCACCAAAATAAATTTATAATTTAATAATATTAATTAATTTCTATTTACTATTTAAATATTAATAAGACTCTTCTAAAAATCTATTTTGATTCTAAAATATCTTAGCGATTAATAGTTTTATTTTTTTATATAATTTTATTTGGTAAACACCCTAAACTCCATGAAATATATTATTTCCTGAAAATACTAAATATTCCATCATATTTAACCATATATACTTTAAATAAATCCTACAATTACTTTAATAACAATTATTACTCCAAATAATTAAAACTACTACATTATAATCTAAATAGCTATCTCAAACATCCGATTGGAATAACTTTCACTCCATCAGCCCTAGTGTATGCCATATTGCCTCCGGTAATTACCGCTAGAAAACTTGGCTCTTCCAAATCAATCTTTTTGTTTTCAACACTTTTTTTAATCAATTCCCTTAACTTAAGCAAATTTTCCGCTCCTTTATCTATTTCACGATTACCTAACTTAAATTCTATTAATGCATATCTTCCATCATTTAAATATATTACACAATCCGCTTCAAGACCACCATCATCATTGTAATATAACACTTCACCATTGACTGAGCTTGAATAAACGAGCAAATCACGTATGCATAAATTTTCAAATATGAATCCAAATGTTTCAAAGTCCTTCAACAATTTTTCAGGTGTTAAATTAAGACTTGCCACAGCTATTGATGGGTCAATAAATTCTTTTTTATAAGATTTTCTGATGGTATTTGCTGATCTGATGTTTGGTGACCATGCAGGAATATCTTGAATGACATATAACCTTTCAAGAGCATCAATATAAGAATTATAAGTAGGTAATGAAATATCCTCATATTCTGTTTTTATATCTTTCATAAGTGTTTTTTTAGTTGCTAATGTTGATATGTTTCTAGCATAGGATTTTAGAATTGCTTTTACTCTTTGAGGACTGCGTTTAACCCCATCTACCTCTGAAACATCACTATTACATATTATATCAATATAATTTGATACAATTGCTAATTGCTGTTTTTTATTTTTTTTGTTTAGTGATTCAGGCCATCCTCCTCTGCAAGCAGCAAATATCAAATCAGAGATTGTTAATTTTGATGTTACTCCATCAATATTTAAATTATCATCATTAAATAAGTCCATTAATGAAATTTCTCCTGTGGATTCTCCACTTTCATATAAACTCATTGGATGCATTACAATTCTTTTTATTCTGCCTGCTCCTGAGTGCACTATTTTACTTTCATCAACTATTGTCGATCCGGTTAAAATAAATAGCCCATCTTCATCTGATTCATCAACCAGATATCTTACAGCACCCCATAACTCCGGTGCCATTTGCCACTCATCAATCAGCATTGGTTTTTCACCATTAAGAAGTTCTATAGGATTGGTGTCTGCAAGTTTTAAATAAGATTTTCCATAAACTGGATGCTGTAGCTCCTTTAGGCTTTTACATTGTTGTTTAGCAGTGGTAGTCTTACCACACCATTTAGGACCAGTAATTAGAATAGCACCCATATATTCTAGAGATTCTTTTAGTTCCTGATCAGTATATCTTGGTAAATATTTTTTCATCTTAATCCCTTTTTTATTATTTTCAGCAGTTTTATTTTATACTTTTCAGGTTATAAATTTTATCTTTTTCATCAAATTTATTTTATACTTTTCATTGAATTTATTTTATCTTTTTCACCAGTTTTATTTTATACTTTTCATCTAATACCTCCCTTAAAATTTTTTAATATTCACCATATCACAGAAATAATTTAAATTAAAAAGCATTGTTCAATTAAAAAAAGTCCAATCATGTTCTAAAAAAGTCCTTTTGATGGATTGTTAACAAAAATATAATAAATGATAGTCAACAATGATTATAATATAACTTAAATTATCTAAGAGTAGGTGAAAATATGAAAAAAGTGACAAGAATATTTTTCAGTCCTTCTGGAACAACTAAAAAAGTAGTGGATAAAATAGCAGGCAGTTTTAAGTATGAAAAAGAAGTCTGTGATTTGCTACACTTTAACGCAGATAAAGAATTTACAGAAAATGACATTGTTATTGTTGGAATGCCTGTTTTTGCTGGAAGAATTCCAAAAACTGCTCGTGACAGATTATCCAAATTAACTGGAGACAACACAAAAGCAATAGCTGTTGCAAACTATGGAAATGCTAAAGTAGGCGACGCATTACTTGAAATAGTGGATATCCTTAAAGAAAATAACTTTGATGTCATAGGAGCTATCTCTGCAGTTAGCCACCATTCCATTTTTGATGGTGTCGCTGTAGGAAGACCGGATAATGCTGATTTAGAAAAACTCAGTGAATTTGGAGAAAAATGTGTGGAAAAAATAGAGTCTGGTGAATCCTTACAGGCAGAAATTCCTGGAAACAAACCGTATGTTGACTACAATCAACTACCATTTACCATAAGCTGTGATTTAGACAAATGTGTATTCTGTTATGACTGTGTTACAGTTTGTCCTGAAAAAGCAATTCCTGATGAAGATCCTGCAGATATTGACCTTGACATATGTTCCAGATGTACTGCATGTATCCACATTTGTCAAGAAAATGCAAGAAGCTTTAGCGGTGAAGCATTCGAAGCCAAAAAACCTATTTTCGAAAGTGCAAACAGTGAAAGAAAAGAAGTTGAATATTACTTATAATTTCAATTTCTTTTTAGCAACATTTCTTACATATTCATTTTCATCACTATTTGAAACTTCCTTTAGGACTTTTCTGCTTAGCACTTTCTTAACGGCCGCTTCACGAATTCTCCAGGAAGCATCATTTCTAGCAACATCACCTAAATATTTCTGATTTTTTATTAAGGAAATTGCTCTGATGGATATATTTTCTGAAATGCCTTGTTCATAGATTTTAATTAAACATTTTTCAACTTTAATCTTGTTTAAAGCCTTAAGAGAAAATTCTTCATCCTCATTTGCAAGAACAATTCTAATTAATGTTTCTAAATCACTAATATTATCTAATGTCCCTTTTCTAATTGAATCAATTTTGGCATTTTTCAATATATCGATGAAATCCTTTTCATCGTTAATATGATTTAATGCCTCTTTTGCTACATCTTCATGTGTTGAATTAATAGCCAAGTATTTGAAATCCTTTTCATCAGTTAAAGCAGGATTTGAAATTGCATGATTTCTTACAAATTGATCACTATCTTCTAAAGCTATCTTGATTAATTCCTGAGGATTAGTTATATTTTTTACTGCAATTTGGCGAACAAATCTGTCCTGTTCTGTATCAATTACTTCAAATAATGTTTTTTCATCAGTTATTTTTTTAACGGCTTCGCTTCTGACTATTTTATCACTGTCATTAAGTGCAATTTTAGCCAAAATATCCTCATCATTTATTTCATTAATAAGGTCAAGTTTAACATCTGCCTTTTTTGAATCCAAGACCAGATTCTTTAAAATTTCCGGGTTTTTAATTTTATCAAAAATTAATGAGCGAACCTTTGCATTATCTTCATTTTGAGCTATTGATGCAAGTAAATCTTCATTCTTAATTTTACTAATCGCAGCCTTTTTTACTCCTTCATCCTTATCTTCCATAGCTACTTTTTTAAGGACATCTTCATCTACAAAGGAATCTTTTAGAATAGCTGCCTTTTTAATAGAATTGTCTTTGGATTTAAAAACCAAATCATATAATACTTCAGCATCATCAATTTTATTTAAAGCACGTGTTCTGTATCTTTTGTCAATTGCTTCAATTGCGATCCATTTAAGGGTTTGCTCATCAACAACCTTGTCAAACAGTCCATCCACACGGGAACTTTTCTTGGTATTAATTACCATTTCAGCTATGGATTTGTTATTTTCACCCAGCCTTTCCCATGCAAAGCTTCTAACATCAAAAAACTGTGAATTTAAAGCAGCATCCATTAACAAGTCTTCATCTTTCAATTTGTTTGCAGCTATTAATCTAATAGCTCTATCCTTAACAGTTTTCGCCATATTCAGTGCAACAAACTCATTTGAAATTTTATCTGCCGCTTGTGCCCTTTCAAGCCTGTCTTTATGATTAATAGCTATTTCCTTTAAACGTAATTCCTCTTCATCAATATCCAAATCATCTGGAACTACTTTCTTCTCTTTTTTATCCGTCTTTTTAAATCTATCAAATAATCCCATACTAATTTACATCCCCATACATTTTTTCAAGAAAGCTTGCAAGTGAAATAATATCCTGACAGTTATGCTCAATTATCGGCACAACAGGACCTATGTTCTCTTCAGACAAATAAGTATCATAATATCCCGGAATATATTGTCCTGGAACATCTTCATGACGATTTATTCCAAACATCTCCCGTTCAATAGTTTGAAGCTGACAATTCGGAAGTGAATCTTTCCATAAATTCTTTGCAAAATACATTAAATCCAGGTGAGGCAAATCCAAATCATGATCAATCCTATTGTAAACACATCTATTTTTTATAAACGGAACATCGAAACTTTTTCCATTAAATGTAACGTGAACAGAATTTTCATCCAAATGACTGAGATATGCTTCAATAATACTGGGTTCCTCAACATAATCCCTTAAGAAATATTGTGAAGCAACTATTTTATCGTTTTTAATTTCAGCAACACCTATTAAAATTATCGGAACATTTGAAAGCCCCTTAGTTTCAATATCCATAAATTTAAAATTTTCAACATCAGTTAGGCTTATGCATTTAAGCAGATTATCCCTACACTTTTTGGAATACCTATTACTATCCAATAAATCCATTATTTCATGAAAAGACATGTCCTCAATCCTATTTAAAAATTTTGATGCAGCATCACAATATCTATCATGATTTTTAAGTGATTCTATTGTCGTGTAACCTCTATTTTTAAGGTTTTCTTCAGTTTTAAGACCTATTTTTGGAAGTAATTTAAGGTTATGGTTAATTTGATCTTTAAAGTTGTTATCCTTAATATCAAAATCAATTTTCTCTTTTGTAGTGATTTTCAATGCATCTCCAAAGGAGGTTTTGCAAATATTGCAGTTCATCACATCTTTTAATGATTTGTCTACATATTGCATTAGTAATTTTTCTTTTAAATCTTTAAAGTAATGATTAGATAACTTCTTTTCCTTTTGCTTTGAATCTGATGAATCATTTAATCCCAGTAATGCATTTTTCAAATATTTCTCATGTTCACTATAACCATTCATCTAAATAAGATATATTAAGCATATAGTATATATTTTTTTAATAAATTATAATTGATTTTTTATAAAATACAATTACTTATTGAATGGTCAAAACAAGTTAATTTCTTTTAACTACCACTCCAAAAAACTTACTTTCTTAAGCACAATTCCAACTATAAATTACAACCTAACAGCAACTTAGAAAAATTTATATTATTTTTAAATCAGAAATATAAACAGTTATTTTAAAAGGTTTTACTATGAAAATTAAATTAGCAATAATATTTGGAGTGATAATATGGTTTTTAACATTTATACTTTCATCAATATTCAACCCTATTTTTACAACAAACATTCATAGTGCTAACATAGTAGTACCTATCATTACAATAATTATAACTGGATTTTTTGGAATATTATACATTAGAGCTATTGATGATAATGAAATTTTTGAAGGTTTCTTAGCAGGGATAATCTTTGTCATAATAGACATAATTTTTGATTATATATTTTTCATATTCCCTCACAAGGAAATTTATATCATTGGATCTTATCCAATGCACCTTTTTTCAATAATAATACTCACTTTATTAATTACAACATTTTTAGGATATTTAGCTCAAATGACTATTGATTTAAAATAAGGAGATTAAAATATGATACCAAAATCACACCCACGATATGAATCATTGCTTTTAAGAGAAAAAATGGTTAACGCTTCCAAAGAAGGGTATTTAGCAGACTCAGCTTTAATTGCCCATGGCAGAGGCGAAAGTTTTGATTATTTAATTGGTGAGAAAACAACATATCCTGCAAAAAGAGCAATGTATGTTGCCGTTGCAGCATTACTAATATCAAACAATCCTGTGATTTCAGTTAATGGAAACGCAACAGCATTAGCTATCGATGAAATAATTGAATTTGCGAATATGATTAATGCTAAAATTGAAATTAATTTATTTTATAGAACCGACGAAAGAGTTAAAATAATTACACAATTATACAAAGATCACGGATATGCAGACATACTTGGCGGCCTTGATGATGATATTGAATACATCAACGATATAGAAAATAATAGATCTAGTGCTAGTAAAAGTGGAATTTACACAGCAGATACAATATTAATCCCTCTTGAAGATGGAGACAGAGCAGAAATATTGAAAAAAGGAGGTAAAAACATCATCACCATTGATTTAAACCCACTTTCCAGGACATCTAAAATGTCCGATGTTTCTATTATGGACAATATTGTTCGTGCAATACCATTTATGACAAAAATCGCTGCTGATTTAAAAACCCAAGATAAAAAAGTACTGGTTGGACTTATTGAAGACTTTGACAATGAGGAAAATCTAAAAGAGTCATTAGAACAAATTAGAATAAAAGAGTGAAAATAATGCAAATAATGGGAATATCCGGATTGCCTGGTTCTGGAAAAAGTTTAGTTTCTGAAATTGCAATAGAAAGAGGAGCAATTATTGTAAGTATGGGTGATATCATACGTGAAGAAGCTAAAAAAAGAGGAGAAAGTAGTAAAGAAACTGCTCAAAATTTAAGAGAGGAATTTGGACAATATATTGTCTCAGAGTTAACTATTAAAAAAATCAAAAAACTTCAAGAAGAAAACCATGAGAGTAAAATTATTGTTGAAGGTATTAGAAGCCCTCATGAAGTTGATATGTTTAAAGAAAACTTCGAAGAATTTATTATTTTATCAATTTTCGCCAATCCAACTCTAAGATTTGAAAGATTAAAAAACAGAATGAGAGAAGATGATTCCACTGATTATGCTGAATTTAAAGCAAGAGATCAAATGGAATTAGATTTTGGAATTGGAGATGTAATATCCCTTTCAGATAAAATAATCATTAATGAAACAGATTTAACCAGTTATACTAATAACATAAATAAGTTTTTAGATGAAATAGAATTTTAAATTCATTTTTCCTCTAAAACTGCTTTTTCTATAATATAAACACCACTATCATGATGCCATTCTTTTTTATCCTTTAATATTTTGATTCTTTTTTTAAAAATAGGACCATCAATAACTAATGTTTCGGCTTCGCCACCTTCAAAAGCTAAATCAACATAATATTTATCATGAATTTTCACTAATTCATCAATGGCATCATCATCAATGACTCTTCCAAGCCATGATTCATCTAATCCCCAAGCTGCAACTCCACAGATTACAATCTTAAAACCTAAAGCTACTATTTTTCTCATATACTCTAATTCATCAACATGCCAATAAGGAGAGACAGCTACAAGCCCAACTTCATCACATAATTTTTCAATTCTTGATTTTTGATATTGTGAATAAAGTGCACCAGTATATATAGCTTCAACACCTAAACTTTTAAGATTTTCAAAAGCATGATGTAAATCTTCAAGTTCCTCTTCCTTAATTCCATCAGTTTCAACTGACATTATAGGAATATCAAATGCTTCTGAGAGTAAATCTGTTAGATGTATATTGGGAACATGAAACATGTATGACTCCTCATTTCGAGATTTCATGGAAAGAAGATATTTAACATCTTCTTTCGCTTCTAAGGCATAATATAATGCCATAGTACTATCTTTTCCACCTGAAAACAATACTGCAACATTCATAAAATTACCGTTTACGTTTTTCTCTTAGGAATTTCTTAATTTTCCTAAATATTGGAACAATAGAATCAATATAAATTCCCATAAATGCTACAATAACACCAATACCTCCACAAACCAATGTAAACTCTGTATTAGTCAACATTGAAGAGTTTGTATTGTTTATACTATCCTGGATATGTCCTTCTATTTTTGAAGCAACAATACCCTTATGAAGTAAAACTTGCTCAAATTCCTCAAGAGATGATGAATCAACAACTAAAACTGCATGAACCTGTGCATAAGATATAGTATCATCATAAACCAATTTATACCAATCTGAAAAAGACTTCAAAGCCTGAGTAGAAGTATAATTATCTGCAAGGGTGATTTGAATATTAGATTCGCCTATTGTGTAATTTTTATAATTTGAATCAATATTTCCAACTATTCCTTCAAAATAATTACGCTCTTTCTCGTTAAATGACCACATTGGAATATCAATCGACTTTTCATCAAATGATTTAAAACCATGAGTTGAGGATAATTCATTTTTTAACTCCTCAATATTAAGTGAAGATGACAAATCCAAATATAATGTTTCTTCATTATTCGGCATTGTTCTTTCAAAAGCATTTACAACATTCGGCAACTCATCATAAATCGGATCGAGGAAAAATGCCCCACCAATTGAACCAATTAAAAAAGCTACAATGAGTACTAATATTACCTCTTTCTTAGGCATGTATGTTCTTAACATTCCAATTGAAAAAACAAATACCATCATTACTATAAACAAAACGAGGTAAATAATTGTAGTTATTATATCCATAAATTCACCTATTCAATTATTATAATTATATATTTAAGTGAGATAGTTAAAATAATTTTGTATAAAACTAATCATATTGTATAAATCAGCATATTCTTCGAATTCATTGGCCAATCTACAACGATTATATTCTCCCTATCATCTAGAGAAATCGATGTTTTTTGAATGTTTGATGTTACATAATTTTTTATATCCTTTTTTGAATTGGATTTAAGTTTGAAGCTAGTCGAAATATAACTGTCCTCAATATTTATTTTAATCCTGTTTTTACTTTCAATTTTAATTGTTTGCTTTGATCCTTGGCCCTCACCATATACCTGTCTAATTGCATTGGATATTTTTGATAAATCTGATTTGACATTTAAAGAGTCAGATATATCCAAAGTATCCTTAATCGAATTTTCCGCAAGAGGTAACGTGAAAACAATTAGAATAATTAGAGATATTGTGAATATCATCATATATTCCAATGAAATTTGACCTCCATTTTCTTTAATCATCATATCACCAAAAATACGTTTTTTATAAGCAACAACATCATATCCCCGTAGATTACTGCGATTAACAATCCAAATAATATTGCAGGAGTAAATGGAAATGACAATTTAATAGATATATTATCAGATATTATATCTTGCGAGTTCATAATCTTGAGTTGCCATACTTCATTACTTGTTATCCCACCTGCACTTTGCGACTTAAAATAATACTTAAAATCCTCACAATCTGATTTGTATATCTCCAGATTACCATCTATTCCTCTTAAAAGTTCAATTATATACTCATTATTGAAATAATAATCATTAACAATCATTCCTTCTTTAAGGTCTTTAATTGGAATCAATCTATTCAATGTTGAATTTTTTATATATTTTATGCTACCTATATTGAAAACATTAACTAAAAAATCAATATTGTCATCAAATATCTTATCTTTAAATATCAAATAAGCGACAAATACAACCAAAAATGGAAATGAAACTAAAATGCTATTAATTACAACACTAAATGAAAATGGATACACGGATAATTGTGGAAAAATATTCAAAAAATTAATATTAAGACCAGATGGTATTACTGTGGCAATAGCTGTAAATAATTTTACATCACCACCACCCCAAACATTTAATTTCCACAACATGTAAGTTACAATATAAGTAATCAACATTGAAATAAATGAAGCTAGAATGTATTTAACATTATTTGAAATAATCGATAAAATTAGATTTGAAAACAATCCAAAAAATATCAAAGAATAATTCAATTTATTCGGAACAATATTACTTTTTATATCATAAAATGCAGCCATTATAGAAAATAAAACAGTTATAATTATTTGAATTAAAAATATGGTCTCCACAATCATAATTATATTATTTAACCCTAAATAATATTAATTAGATAGAAAATAGACATGTAAAATTGACTTTAAAATATAAAATAAAAGAAAAAAAGAAAAAGCTAATTTTTAGAATATTCATAAACAGCTTCTAAAAATGCTTTAAATAAAGGATGAGGTTTATTTAATCTTGATTTAAATTCCGGATGGAATTGACAACCAACAGCCCATGGATGATTTGGCAATTCGACAATTTCTACTAAAAAATCATCAGGACTTGTTCCGGAAATAATTAAACCTTTTTCCTGTAAATCCTTTCTATAATCATTATTGAATTCATACCTGTGCCTGTGACGTTCCTCAATATAATCTTCACCATAAGCTTCATGAGTTTTAGTGCCCTCAATGATTTTGCAGTCATAAGATCCTAAACGCATGGTTCCACCCATGTTTTTAATTTTCTTTTGCTCCTCCATCATATCAATAACAGGGAATTCCAAATTGTCATCAAACTCAGAACTATTTGCACCAGGATAACCATTTCTTCTTGCAAATTGAGTTACCATAGATTGCATTCCAAGACAAATTCCGAATAAAGGCACATTATTTTCAATTGCATATTCAATTGCATCTAATTTGCCTTCAAAACCACGTTCTCCAAATCCTCCGGGAATCAAAATACCTTGCAATTCAGCCATAGCATCTAAATCTAATTTTTCAACATCAGAACTTAAAAATTTGATTTTAGCCTTAACACCAATACTTGCTGCTGCATGAATTAATGCTTCTCTAATACTAATGTAAGAATCTTCAAGCTCCACATATTTACCTACAATACCAATGTTAACTACAGGTTCCTTGATTTTTAAGGATTTAACAATTTCTCTCCATTCATTTAATTTGGAGGAATCGGGTTCAATATCTAATCCTATCCTATTAACAATGAATTCACCAATATTATTTTCCTCTAAAACCAAAGGAACTTCATAAATTGTATCTGCATCAGGAGTGTTTACAACAGCTTCAATATCAACATCACAGAAATGAGCAATTTTTCCTCTTAAGCCATTATCGATTGGTTCTTGTGATCTGCATACTATAACATCAGGATTAATACCAACGCTTCTTAGTTCTTTTGTGGAGTGTTGAGTTGGTTTTGTTTTGAATTCTCCAGCTGCATTTAGGTAGGGAATAAATGTAACATGGACAAACATAACATTTTCACGACCTTCTTCATTTCTAAGTTGCCTTAATGCTTCAAGGAAAGGTTGACTTTCAATATCCCCAACAGTACCTCCAAGTTCAACTAAAACAACATCATAATCAGCACTTTCAGAGTTTTCCCTAATCATTTCTTTAATACGATTAGTAATATGTGGAATAACTTGCACACATTCACCCAAGTATCCACCTGCTCTTTCCTTAGCAATGACAGATTCATAAACTTTACCAGTAGTAATATTTGCCATTCCTTTAAGTTCAACATCTAAAAATCTTTCGTAGTGACCAAGGTCCAAATCAGTTTCCATACCATCACTAGTCACAAATACTTCACCGTGTTGATATGGATTGAGTGTTCCAGAATCCCAATTCAAATAAGGATCTATTTTAATAGCTGAAACATTTAAACCATAAGATCTTAAAATTCTCCCCATAGATGCAGATGTAATACCCTTACCTATGGAACTAACTACCCCACCAGTTATAATAATGTACTTTGTCAGAAAAATCCTCTCCATAAATAAAACTTATAATATAACATTAGTTT
>NZ_JBNMGD010000074.1:0-3524 GCF_050872065.1 Methanobrevibacter sp. | reverse complement strand
TCCTTTAGCTGGTAAAAATGTTGTTTTTACTGTTAATGGTAAGTCTTATACTAAGACTACTAATAGTGATGGATTAGCTGCTTTATCTACTGGTAGTTTAGATCTTGGTAAGTATGTTATGGCTTATAGTTTTGATGGAGATTCCAATGTAAAATCACAAAATGGATCTAGTAATATTGAAGTCAAAGAAAGAACTCCTACAAAGATTATTTGGAAGAGTGGAACTTCATTTTATCAAGGTTCTCAGACTTATAAAGTTTTATTACAAGATTCTAATGGTAATGCTTTGTCTGGTAAAACTATTTCATTAACTGTGAATGGTAAAACTTATTCAGCTAAAACAGCATCCAATGGATATGCAACATTTAATGTAAATGTTGCTTCTGGTAATCATTCTGTTTCCTTTGAGTTTGATAATACTGATAACGATTATCTTTCAACTTCAGGTATTGCAAACATAACTGTTGAGAAGAAAAAGGGTGCAGGATATGGTTACTGGATTTATGGTGAAGATATGAAAAAGGCTAATCTTAATTCATTAGCTTCCCAAGGAGTCACTGATTTATTCTTAAATTTTGCAGCTATTGAGAAACATGGTCAAGCAGATGTTGAATCATGGATTGCTAGTGCGAATAAATTAGGTATTAACGTTCATATTTGGATGCAAGTATTCTATGAAAATAAACAGTGGGTCAATCCTATTAAAAATGGAAAAATAGATACGGAATTCTTTGAGAAAAAAATAATTGAAGCACAATCATATGCAAAAATTAAAGGTGTTTATGGTATTCACTTTGATTATTTAAGATATCCTGGTACTGCTCATAAAACTAATGGTGGTGCTGCAGCTATAAGTCAATTTGTTATAGATGCTACTGATGCTATTCATAATATTAACTCTAAAATTATTGTTTCAGCTGCCTTGATGCCTGAAACTACTGATAATTTAAAGTATTATGGTCAAGATTATTCAGTACTCAGTAAATACTTAGATGTGGTTATTCCAATGATTTATAAAGGGAATTATGATGCAACTTCATCTTGGATTACTAAAACTACAAAATGGTTTGTAGATAATTCACAAGGTGCTTACGTATGGGCTGGATTACAAGGATATAAATCTGATGATGATGTTAGTAAACTGTCTGCTTCTGAAATCAAAGCTGATTCACAGGCTGCATTAGATGGTAGAGCTCCAGGTGTAATTATATTTAGATGGGGTGTAACTAACTTTGTTGATTTCAAATCACTTGTGGATAACTCAGATTCTCCTAGTACTTCTGGATCTGTAAGTATTGATGATATAATTGCAGCAGCAAATACTTTAAAAAACACTATTGATTCAAAGAATACAATTCCTAAAACAGTTACTGTTGGTGGAGTAGAGTATTCTATTGCTCAATTCTTATATATGATGAGTGATGCTATCAAGAAGATTAATGATGGTAAAACTTCTCTAGAAGTATTGCCTATATCAGTTGCGGTTCCATTAAATCCTGAGGGTTCATTTAAATCAAGTAGTATTACAACTACTGAATATATGGATATTGTAAATAGGGTTTTTGACTTTATTAAAAATAATAATAGAGCTCCTAATTATGCTTCATCATCATTAGGGGATATTGATTATGATTCATTAATTGAAATGTTTGCTAATATTTTAGTGAATTATAAGAATGATGGTAAATTACCAACTTCAATAAAAGTCAACAATGGTACTAAAGATGAACAAGTAACTGTTAAAACAATATCTATTAAGGATATTGTTGCTGGTGCTACTAATTTGAAAAAGTATTATGAAACTAATAAGAAGTTACCAAGTACTGTTACTGCAGGTGGAGTTAAATTTACATTAGCTGAATTTACATACTTGATGAGTAAGGCTATTGATCAATTAGGTAAGTCTAATACAAAAGCAATCACCATAATAACTGGTATAGCTAATCCAAGTAATCCTTCTGGTGATAATATTTACTCAGAAGATTTGTTAAAAGCAGATTATCTTAAAGTTGCATTAAAGGTTGCTAATTATATTAGTACTAACAATAAGGCTCCTAATTATTCAGGATCTGCTGTAGGTAATATCATTTATTCTGAATATGTTGATGCTTTTTCACGTATCTTAAACTTTTATGGTACTGCAAACCGTTTGCCTAATTCTGTGACTATTACTTATTCATTAGGATCTGGTTCTGGATCAGGTTCTGGAAGTAGTGGTACTGGTCATGGTGTAAATGAGAAAAATACTGAAACTGATTTAAGTAAATATCTTAAAGCTACTAAAAATTGTCAAGTGGATAATGCTAATATTAAAGCTATAGTTAATCAAGTAACTAAAGGTTTAACTTCTGTAAAAGATAAGGCTACTGCAATTTTCAATTATGTAAGAGATAAAATCGCATATGCTTTCTACTATGATACTAAATATGGTGCTACTGGAACTTTATCAGAGAAAAAAGGAAACTGTGTTGACGAGTCTCATTTGCTTGTAGCTATGTTTAGAACTGCGGATATTCCTGCTAGATATGTCCATGGAACTTGTACTTTTTCAAGTGGAAATACTTATGGTCATGTATGGGTTCAAGTATTAGTTGATGGTCAATGGACTGTTGCTGATGCAACAAGTTCAAGAAATTCTCTTGGAAAAGTGGCAAATTGGAATACTAACTCATTTTCACTGAAAGGTGGAATTTTAACAGAGATTACTTTCTAATTTAACCCCTTTTCTTTTTTTATTTTTTTTTAAAACTTATTTTAAATTTTAATTTAATGCTTATTTTTTAGGTATAACAAACTTTTTTATACTTTGAGCCATAAACATTAAACCAATTATTGAGTTTAGGTGAAAACTATGGCTAATGATAAAATTAGTGAAAATATTGAAGAATACCTTGAAGTTCTTTACTGCAATGGAAGTAATTGGGAACAGGTTTCTACTACTAAATTATCTGATGAATTGGATATTGCACCTGGAAGCGTAACTCAAATGCTCAAAAAACTAGAAAAATTAGGTTATATTAATTATACTCATTATAAAGGCGCTACTTTAACTCATGAAGGTATGAAAATAGCTAGAAAAATTACAAGAAAACATAGGATTCTAGAAAAGTTCTTGTTGGATGTTTTAAAAGTTAAGGAAGAGAATATTCATGAGCAAGCTTGTGAAATGGAACATGCTTTATCTGATGAAGCTGAAAGAGCATTATGTAATATGTTACAGCATCCTGATGTGTCTCCTGATGATAATGTTATACCTGCTTGTAATTTTAATTTTGAAAGTTGTAGCCAATGTTTTTCCCAGAAGGATTTTGACCAAATTATTAATAGGGAATTTAATCTATTGTCTATTTCAGAATTAACTTCAAATACTGAAGGGACAATTTCATTTATTCGTGGAAATACTGACCTTTTAGACAGTATTTCAGATTTAAACATTAAAGTCGGATGTCATTTAAAGTATATACTCAATGATAATCAAGATGAAAACTCTTATTTAGTTTTTATTGATGATGAAGAGTTTAATA
>NZ_JBNMGD010000029.1:0-18558 GCF_050872065.1 Methanobrevibacter sp. | reverse complement strand
TATCCCAGTCCTAAGGGTAGGTTATCCACGTGTTACTGAGCCGTACGCCACGAGCCTAAACTCGTTCGACTTGCATGGCTTAATCGAATCCCAATAGCAGTAGCATCTGCCAGGATCAAACAGAATTGAACACATAACAGAATACTAATCTAAAAACACTTAAGTTTCTATTAGAAGTACACATAAAAAAATTATAATAAAGACGAGTTACACATAAAAAATTGACGAAAAAAACTTATTTTTCTACAATCAAATTTCACCACATCTACAAAACATACATCATACCCAAAAAACTCAGGTACTCACAAAAAAACACATTCATCCAAATTACAATAAAACATTATTATAAATCAATAAACATTAAATATAGCTACATGCGGAATATAAAGCAGTCATCATAGCCAATTGCACAAAAGCAACAAAAACTCAAACCAACGCCATAAAACACATAGCACATCTAATAGAAACACAAATCACACCAACAAAAACAAACAAAAAACATTGCAAAAACAAACAAAAAATAAAAATAACTTATAATAACACTAATAATAAAAAATTAATTAAAAAATAACTTGATACAACAAATAATATATAATTAAATTAAGAATAAACCTTCCAATATTTTATGAATAACTAATAGAATAATAAAATAAATTAAGTATTACAAAAAATAAAATAATTAATATATGCTATTTTTATATAACTATAGACCCTGGTGAAACATGATTAATATATAAAACTTTCTATCTAATCCAAATAAAAATTACTTTATATATTACTAACCA
This sequence comes from Methanobrevibacter sp., assembly GCF_050872065.1. Classification (GTDB taxonomy): domain Archaea; phylum Methanobacteriota; class Methanobacteria; order Methanobacteriales; family Methanobacteriaceae; genus Methanocatella. Next base: position 17,773 of record NZ_JBNMGD010000029.1, on the reverse strand, counting down.
AATTAGTATTGGTGATAAAATATGAAATTCGGTATAGAATTTGTACCAGACAAACCTTTAGATGAAATTGTATAATTAGTAAAATTAGCAGAAGACGTAGGTTTTGAATACGCATGGATCACTGATCACTACAACAACAAAAACGTATACGAAACTTTAGCATTACTCGCAGCTAACACTGAAACTATTAAAATGGGACCTGGTGTAACCAACCCATACGTAAGAAGCCCTGCAATCGCAGCTTCCGCAATCGCAACCATTGACGAAATTTCAGAAGGAAGAGCAACTTTCGGTATTGGTCCTGGTGACAAAGCAACTTTCGATGCTTTAGGAATTGAATGGACTAAACCTGTATCCACTATTAAATCAGCTATTGCTGACATTAATACTTTATTAGCAGGAGAAAAAACTGAAGGCGGAGCAAAATTAGGCGGAGTAAAAAAAGTCCAAGATCACATCCCTGTTTACATGGGAGCACAAGGACCTAAAATGTTAGAAACCGCTGGATTAATCGCAGACGGTGTATTAATTAACGCTTCCAACCCTAAAGATTACGAAGCTGCTATGCCAATGATTAAAAAAGGATTAGACGCAGCTGGAGACAAAGAATTCGACGTAGGTGCATACACTGCAACTTCTATTGGAGCAGACTCTGATGCAGCTAAAAACGCAGCTAAAATCGTAGTTGCTTTCATTGCAGCTGGATCCCCAGCACCTGTTATCGAAAGACACGGATTACCTGAAGGATACAACGAAAAAATGGGTGCATTCTTAGCTAAAGGTGACTTCGGTGGAGCTATTGGTGCAGTAACCGATGAAGCACTCGATGCATTCTCAGTATGTGGTACTCCTGACGAATTCATTCCAAAAATTGAAGGATTATCCGAAATGGGCGTAACCCAATACGTAGCAGGTTCCCCTGTAGGTAAAAACGTAGAAGAATCCATCAAATTATTAGGAGACGTAATCGCAAGTTTCTAAACTTGATTACTTTTCTTTTTTTATTTTTTTAACTTCAATATACACAACTTATTAATAAAACTATTTTTTTAACAATAATTTTTAATTACAAAAAAATCATAATAATAATATTACATTAATATTAATTGCAGGTATTATGATGGAAATTGAAAATTTAACAAAAGATATAAGAACAAGAGCTTTTGAGAGAAAAGATCCAAAAACTCCAGAACAAGTTGGAGCAAGTTGGTACAATGATGATTTAACTTATGATGGTATTTCAAAAACATTATTTATAATTTTACCAACCCCTGGATGTTCATGGGCACTCGGTGATAGTGGCGGATGTACAATGTGTAGTTATGTATCAGATTGTACTTTAGAACCAATTGATACTGAAACTATCCTTAGAATATTTAACGAACATTTATCAAGACATCCAATAGCTGAAGAAGATAAAATTTCAGTGAAATTATTTGCATCAGGAAGTTTCCTCAATCCATATGAACTTCCAAAAGATGCTCGTGATGAAATCTTAAAAACCTTAGTTAATCTAGGTAATGTTACAGAGATTATTGTTGAATCAAGACCAGAATACGTCAAAGAAGAGTATTTAGATGAAATATTTGAAATCATTGGCGATACTTTATTCGAAATAAGTATGGGTCTTGAAACATCAAATGACTATACTAGACTTAAAAAAATCAATAAAGGTTTTACCCGTGATGATTTTGAAAATGCGACAAAACTAATTCAACATTTAATGAAAACAAAAGGATATAATCTAAAAGCAAAAGCATATATTTTTGTAAAACCTATTTTAATATCTGAAAAACAAGCTATAGAAGAAGCAATAAAAACTGCAAGATATTGTAATTCTATTAATGTTGATAGGCTTTCATTCTGCCCTGCAACAATACATGGTGGAACTGTAATTGAAAGATTATGGAGAAAAGGGGCTTACCAACCACCTTGGATTTGGTCATGTATTGAAATTATAAATACCGTACGTGACGAGCTAGATATACCTGCACTTTTAGACACATCAGGATTTGGATCAAGACGTGGACCATATAACTGTAAAAAATGCAATAAAGATTTGAAACATATGATAATAGCTAACAATTTAACTCAAAGCAAAATTGAATATGAATGTGAATGTAAAAATGAGTGGTTAGCTGAAATTAATAATTCAGATATGAATAACTCAACTGTTGAGATTAAACATATCCCATTATATTAAATATATTAAAAATATTAATTAATAGTAGGAGGAAATTATGAAAACTAAATTTGTTAGTTTACTATCCATACTTTTCGGATTAATAATAATTATATTTCCAATAATGGGAATTATTGGAATCAGTTCCTTAATTAGCTTATCAGTACTATTAATGTCTATTTATTTGCTTGTCGTTGGAATAACAATAATAGATTACAATAGCAGTGGAGCAATACTTGATTTAATTTTAGGAATTATACTTTTATTATTGAGTATTTGTTTAATATTCCATCCAGCATTGCTTGGATTTTTAGCTCAAATTTCAATGTATTTCGCAGGAATAATGTTAATTATTGTTGCTGTTGTTTCATTAATTAATAACCGTAACACAAGATACGGATTTTATAGTGGAATCATTGGAATTATACTTGGTTTAGCATATATAATTATTGGAACTTATCTCTCAAATCCAATTATTCTTGGAACTTTAATCGGAATATGGTTAGTGATAAGTGGTATTTTTAAATTAATGGATAGATAATCTATCCTAATTTTTTCTTTTTTTGGTGTTAATATTGATTGGAATTAGTGCAGATTTTGACCCTGTCCATAAAGGTCATGAAAAATTAATTAAAGAAGCTAGAAAACTAGCAGATAAAGAAAACAAAAAAGTCGTTGTTTATTTGAATAAAGGATTTAGTGCAAACCATGCTCCTTTTTTTGTTAATTTCGAAGCACGTAGAGATATGGCATTGGCCTTAGGTGTCGATGAAGTTAAATCTTTTGAAGGATTACATCATAGATTAGTTTTGTCTTACAGTGTACCAATTAGACTTAAACAAATGATTGATGATGGAGTAACTGATTATATTACTTCCGCAAGCATTACCCTTGATGAAATTAAATCAAAATCACAAAAGTTTATTGATGAAGGAAATTTTGTCGGAATGCCTAAAAATTACACTAACAGAAATGAAATTCGCTGGTATGCTATAAATCACTTTCTTGGATCCAAACTTAAATATCATGTAGTAAAAGAATTCAATAAAAATAAATATTCTGGTAGATTAATTAGACAATCTATAATCGATAATGAAATGACAATAACAGAAGATATTAAAAAATTACTCCCAAAGTCAACTGTTGAAATTCTTCAACGTGAAATCGATGCAGGTAGAGTTCCTAGAAATAGAAATTGGAATGACATTTACAAAAAAATGAACACTTATTCAAGAGGAAATCTTGAGAAAATAGCTTATCTCAATGGAAACACCATAAATGAAATTATAAAAAGAAGAGTCTATAGAGATCCTGAATCTATTTGGGCAGTTTTTAGAAGATCAAATTATGGTCCTGTAATGACCAGATTAGCAATTAGTTCAATTGAAATGGGAGTTACAAAAAAAGAAGTAATGGATTTAATGAAAAGCTATGAATCACAAGGAGTCATTCCAGATAATCAAAAAGTTCAAAGAGTTATCGATAGGGCATGGTATGTTGCAAGCAGTAATTTAGATACACGTGAAGCTAATGATAAATTCAGAAGTGAAAAAATTGATGTCAATGCTCCATTAAGCTTAGAGGCAGGATTAAATTTAACTAAATTTGAAACAAAAATCACAAAAGAAGGCTTGAAAACAGATTTATACGTTGATAAAAACGGTAAAATTTCTGTCCAGTTTAAAAGTGAAGGTAAAAAAATCAAAACAAACTTAAGATTACCTGCAACAGAAGTTACTTATCTTAGATACATTATGGACTCTCATTTTATCCCTGTTAATGGGGAAATAAAAAAAGCTAAAAAAGGATTTAAGGTTAATGTAGTTATTGGTTAAGCTTTTCTAATGCTGCTTTAACCATAATTAATTTATTTTTGTTAAAATAATTTATTATTTCATCAAGCTCTTCTGATTTTCTTTTTGAACTGTTTAGTGTATTATTTATCCTTGAGAGAGATTTTTCCCTAAAATCATCTCCTTCTGTCAAGGATAAAATATCAAAAAATTCTTCCTGTAAATTATATTCCTTTGCAATTTCCGTTGATTCTATTAAAAGAGCAGATAATGTTTTTGTATATGTGCTTCTAAGTAATTTTAAAATAGATACATCACCAATGTTATCGCTGATTTTTTTAGTTTTTATAAACTCATTTAAAAATAATAATTCTTTTGATTTTTCACCGGAAAGATATAAAATAGGATTACCAGAATCTATTTTTCCAATTATAGCTCCATCAACAAGATTTTCAACATACTTATTTATTTCAAATGTAGTCTCAGGAGAAATATTGTTTAAATCTAAATAAATCCCTTTTGTAAACTTTCCATAATCTTCTGCAACTTGAAGTGCATTTTTTGGAGAATTTGCAGAAATTAAAATATCACACTCAATAGCTACTCTCTTAAATGTATCTAAAACTTCAATTTTAGATTTTTTAATAGATTCTATGGTTTTAAGAGATCTCCCATCTATAGAAGTTATAAATCTAATATCTTCCGATTTAATTAAATTTACAAGATTTTCTGAAACTTTTCCAAATCCAATTAAACCAATAATCATAATATTCACTATTATTTTTTAAAAAGAAGCATGTCATGTAAATTTGCACCAATATGCCTTGCAATAGTATTACATTTTACGCACAGCAAAAAGTAAATATCCTTAGCAGATAAATCTATTTCGGTTAATCCTTCATAATTTCCCATACCTTTTGAAATTATGAATTCATGACTATCAAAAATTTCTCTAAATTCATCTGAAATTTCACTATCCACATAGCCAACAGTTCCAGCACCTATTTCAACAATTTCTCCAAATTCATCAAGTCCAACATCTAATGCCTCAACCAGGGTAGCATCATTTAAAATAGGTTCTGATTTTACTGCAATAGTAATATCCAAATCATATTCCTTAATTTTACTTAAAAGTAATTTATCAAATACTATCTCACCAGTATTATCCACTAAATATAAAACTTTGTCATGTTTTTTTAAAGAGTTTTCAAATTCATCAATATCCTTAACAGCCAAATCCTTTTTAAGTGACTCTTTAATTACACTTTCGATATCATCATCTAAAGTAAATGCACCAAAATCCAAAATATTGCCTATAATAGCTATTTTAACATAGTTTTCTAAACTATCATCTTCAGTTAATATCTTTTTAACATCTGGCAGATACTTAAGAGCAATTTCATTGCCCTCAACTTTCTCATTATAATAAGGATCTTTGCAACCAGTTTTCTGTTTAATTATATTATGCATTACAGAACCTGTACCATTTGAGTTGGCACCTGCCTTGAAATTAGTGCTTAAAAATTTAAAAATTTCACCCATAACTTCCATTTTAAGATCTTCATCATCAGTTGATAAATCTAAAGCTTCACGAGCTTGTCTTAAAAAACAAGGCCCGCATTCATAACTAACATTCAAAACTAACCACCATATATTATTTGAACTATTTGAATTTCATCATCATTTTCAATTACAGTATCTTCAATTACAAGTTCACCATTCTGCTTTGACACCACATTTTGAGCAGATAATTCTAATTCTTTAAGTAAATCTTTAATTGTATAATTATCATTTGGTAATTCTCTTTTTTCATTTATTGATTTATATTTCAATGTAAATTGCACTTTATCACAATCCTAATTCCTCTAAAAATGAACAAGCTTTACATAATTCATTGGCTGCAGGTTCACCACATTTAATACATCTTCCATGATTAAATTCCTTTTTTAATTCTTTTTTTAATACATTTTTAACTTTATCATATCCTCTAAGTGTAGAATACTTAATGGTTGGGTGCTTCTCAGCCAATTGATTAATAACTTCTGAAACTTCCCCTCTAAATGATTGCATTGCATAAGGACAACTATCAAAATGAACTTCCAGTTCTTTTGCAACAACATATAATCCAATTTCACGTTCAGGTATTTCACGTAAAGGTTTAATTTTAACCGTGAATTCTTCTGCTTTAGATTCTGTTTTTGCACCTAATTTAGTTAAATTATCAGTGTTTCCTTCAAGATAATTCATTAAAATTCCCTGAACTTCATCATCCAAGTTATGTCCAGTAGCGATTTTTGTTGCACCCATTTCACGGGCTGCTTTATTAATAATAGTCCTTCTAAATACTCCGCAATATGTGCAAGAACCTTTGTGGTTTTCCATCTGCATTATTTCATCTAAAGTAATACCATATTCATCTTTTAATGATACTAATTTATGTTCAATACCTAATCTTTCAGCATGCCTAATAGCTATATCAACACCTTCTTGCCTATAATTGTCAATTCCCTCATCAACGGTAACAGCACAAAGATCAATAATGTGCATTTGACGAAATGTATTTAATATTTCAAGTGTTGTTACACTATCTTTTCCACCGGAAAGCGCTACTAAAACCTTATCTCCTTTATCTAATAGTTTTTCTTTTCTAACTGTTTTAATAGCTTTTTTCTCTATTGATTCAATAAAACAATCTTTACATAATAATTGTCCAGACTGTTCTTTTTTAATAATAACTTTAGGATTACCACATTTACTACATTGCATATTACTACCTACATTTGTTCTACGAATTGTGCGAGTTGGTTTAAAGTATTAACTTCAAATATTTGTGCCCCTGCATCCCTATACAGTGAAACACAACTATCCACAACATCCCATTTATTTCTATCTTCTGGATTTAAAATTATAAGTTTTTTAGAGTCTCTTACCATTTCTTCAACAAGTTCTACACTGGCGGGAATACCATTAACCTTTGGTCCTGCCCAATCACGACAATCTGATAAAATAATGACATAAGATTTATTATTAATATTAGCCTGTTCCTGAAAGCTTTTAAATGCAGAATACATGTTAGAAGTGCCATGAACCATCATATTTTTAATACGCAAATCTTTGACCTTTACAAATGAATCTATAAGATACTCTTCTCTAAGAGCATCAGTAGTTTCAATTACTTTATTATCAAATTCAAAAGTTCTTGATCTTTTAAATGCTGTTTGTGCTGAAAACATCAGCATAAAAAACCAACTACTAATCCACTCACACGATCCACTAATATCATTTAAAAACAAATGTTCATTTTTGTGGGGCCTTGGTTTTGATTTTACAAGTTCGAATGGAACACCACCATATTTCAAGTTAGCTCTTATAGTTTTTCTAATATCAATTTTATTACAATTTGTTTTAACTTTTCTTCTTGAACGCCTATTAGCAATTCTTTTACCTAACCTTTGACAAATCTCAAGCATACGAGGATCAAACCTATTTAACTTTGTTAAATCTTTATTCATCAATTCCCCATCACGCTCAAGTTTTTTAGCCTCCTCAAGTAATGGCTGACCAGAAAGCATTTTCAACTGTTCATTTGAAATCTTTTCTTGCTTGACTTTGCTAGCCATCTCCCCCTGCTTTTTAATTATATATTTGTTTGATTTAGGTCCAGCACCATTATACGCCTTACTTTTCTGAAGTTGTTCAGACATTTCAACCTTTTCATTAACAGCAAATATTTCATCAAATATCTTATTGAATTTAGGAATATCATATTTATCCTTAACATAAACTGCCATTAACGCAGTTTTAAGCAAGTTCCTATCACTTTCACCTAAATGCTTGTAAATTTGCACAGCTGCTTGAGTACTTCTAATACTTACTGGCAAATCTTTTTTTCTTAACTGAGCTGATAAAGTCGCTATTTTATTTATCATTTCTATCTCTTATTAAAAATATCTTTTAAAACTCTTTTCTTATCACTTTCAGTTTTAATAGCTACGCCAACACTGTCTTTTAATGATTGATCTAAATTTTTAGTTCCTAAATTCATAACTGATCGAACCCAATCAACAGTTCCTCTAACAGATGGTTTTTTCATTAGATTAAGATTACGAATATCATGAATTAACTTAACAACATATGATACTACTTCATCATCCGCATCAGGTAATTTTGACTTTACGATTTCAATTTCATGCTCAACACTAGGATATGGAATATATAAAAACAAACATCTGTCTTTTGTCTCATCAAGCAATGATCTTTGAGAATTTGATGTCAAAATAACAAGTAAATCATTTTTTAACTGGAAAGTACCTAAATCATTAATTGTAATTTCTTGTTCACCTAATGCCTGGAGTAAAAAACTTTCCACTTCTTCATCAGCTTTATCAATTTCATCTATTAACAATACTGAATCATTATCATTTAAAAATGCATTGAGTAAAGGTCTTCTTATGAAAAATTCTTCATCAAATATTTTATCTTGAGAATTTGTCTCATTTCTAGTAGATTCTAAATGAAGCAATTGCTTTTGATAATTCCACTCGCCGACAATTTGCTCAAAAGTGATGCCTTCATAACATTGTATTCTAAAAAAATCTCTATTGAATGTTTTTGCAACTACCTTTGCTAATTCTGTTTTTCCAACACCTGGCGGTCCTTCAATAAGCATTGGCTTTCCTAGTAAAAAGGATAAATATAATGTAGTTGAAATTTCATTATTTGAAACATAATTTGAATCTAAAAGACTTTTATCAATATCTTTAATAGTAATATTTTCAACTTGCAATTCTTAAACCTTCATAATAATTGTATTATAAGTTAAAATTTAATCTAAATTTATTTAAAGTTTGTGTAATAATATAAATAGTAATAATTCAATATGTAAAATTAAAGGAGGTATACTATGAAAGCTGATAATGCTATCATAATTGTATTAGTAATATTGATTATAATTTGTGGAGTAGTTGCTTTTGTTATTTCAAGTAATGGAATTTCATTTAATAACACAAATGACACTGTAATGAATAATACAACAACAAATACAACCAATATCACTGCTAATGATACATCTGATAATTCTAGTGCATACCGTGATACTGGAGTTGTAGCTTCAAGCTCTGATGATAGTGCTAGATACAGCAGCAACCAATATAGTAGCAGTAGTAGTTCAAGTAGCGGATATAGTTCATCAAGTTATAGTGGTGGACAAAGTTCTAGTAACAGCCCAGCTTCAGACTCTGAATCTTCAGAATCAAACTCTGGTTCAGAATCAGATTCTGCAGGACAAGAAGGTGGATCATCTGTAGACTTCAAATAAAACTATTTTTTAAATTCATCAGGATTTTTGAATAATTCAAAATCCTGAACATATTCTTTTCCAGTAATCATTGCGATTTCTGCTTTTTGTAATTCAGAACCCAAATATGCAGCATGTTCCATTCGTGTAACTAATTCTTTTGTTATTATCTCTTCATAAATTTCCCGAGCAGAATGTCCTACAATTACAATGTCAGGTTTATTTTTATTAAAATGAGTAGCAGTAATCTTACTATTTTTAACTGTAGTACCATAATCAACATTAATTTTAAAACTACCTGCCTTATCCCTTATGAACTTCATAGGTTTTTCTTGTATAATTTCCGGAATGCCCTCTCTTTCATTTAATATAATATCATTTCTTTTATGTTTATCCTTAAATGCAACTAAATTAATCCCTAAATCTTTTGGAATTGATTTTCTGTGTTTTGCAAGGAACATCATTTTAGATGCAGTAGCTAATTCATAAACACTACCTCTTGTTTTTCCACTTTCTTCAGGAGTGAATAAAATACTTACACCTAATTCCATACCAATTCCTGCAAGTAAAACATTAACTCCACCAGAATCAACATCCATTAACTCTGTAACATTTCCCACACCAAAAAACATAGGTGCAGGATTTGTTTTATGAAATTCATTGCAAGCAATTATGGATTCAACAATACTGGAACTATTTACCGGATCTAAAATTAAATCAGCAACATAATTTAAACCCTCAGTATCTTTAATTAACTGATGCATTGCTTCAACCCTTTCAGCTGGAGATTTTGGAGATTTTCCTTGTGAAAAATTTGTTGGAAGTAAAACTGCAGGAATTCCTTTTTCTTTTAAAATTTCTTTAACTTCAGAGTTATTACCTAAATCTAAACTTAAAACAAAATCAATACCATGTTCAGCAGCGACTTGTATTTCATTAGCATTTAATGTATCTATACTTAATGGCCTATCCCCAACAATAGGTCGTAAAGTGTTAATTAAATCCGGAATTTTGTCTGAAAAATCTTCACCAGCAGCCATTCCTATATCAATCATGTCTGCTCCTGAATCAATGAAATATTGACATTTATTAATCAATGCTTCTTTTGATAAAAAAGGTGCATTAGCAATTTCAGCCAATACTCTCATTGGAAAATCTTCACCAACTGGGAGATTCCTAATTAGAATGTTGTTTGGTTTTTTGAGAAGTTTTTCAATATTTTCTTCATCATTTTCAAATTCTTCAATTAATTCAAAAGCTTTTTTTCTCTTTTCTTCTTCAATTAACTTGTCTGCAGGTTTATCTTCAGATAATTCAATAGTGCTAATTAAACTTAAAACCATTGCAAGGTCTGCCCCATCAGTAGATCCTTTGAATGTAGGAATTCCAAGTTCTTTGGTAATTTCTTTTGTTCCTTTTTTAATTAAACCTGGAACTAAAATCATGTCGATTTCATCCAATTGATTTGAAAAACAAGTTTTTACTTCTTTAATTAGTTGTTTAGGAGTTAAAAATGCTGCTACCTGAGTATTATCAGCAATATGTACTATAATTTCTTCTTTTGAATCTGAAACAACTTCTTTTATTAATGGATATGCTAACTCACCAGTGATAATTAAAACTTTCATAATAACATTCCAACAAGATTTTTTTCTTTAATATAATATATTATTATACATCATATTAAATCCTTTTAAAATAACTCAAATTTTTCAGTATATAATATTATAATAAAAAGTAACATAAACCTTTATATATTTTAGAATTTATAATGATTATACATGATAAATGTATGGAGGAAAAATTAATGATTGAAATTCGTTTTCATGGAAGAGGAGGACAAGGAGCTGTAACTGCTGCTGAAATTTTAGCTAAAGCAGCATTCAAAGACGGTAAATATTCCCAAGCTTTCCCATTCTTTGGAGTTGAACGTAGAGGAGCTCCAGTTATGGCATTTACAAGAATTGATACTGAACCAATAGCTTTAAGATACCAAATCTACAACCCCGACCATGTATTAGTCTTAGATGATGGATTACTAAATGTAGTAGATGTTTTCTCAGGAATTAAAGATACTACAGAAGTTATAATCAATACTGAAACTTTTGAAGGTAGTGGAAAAAATGTTGTAAATAGCATTGATGCAACTGGAATTGCATTAGATATGTTAGGACGTAATATAGTAAATACCATTATTTTAGGATATTTTGCTAAAAAAACCCAAATTGTAAGTATTGAATCACTACTCGAAGTAATTAAAGAAACTTTCCCTGGAAAAGTTGGAGAATTAAATGTAGAAGCTACTAAAAAAGCTTATGACATGGGATAAAAGGGTGAGTACAATGGTAAATATAGGTTGTATAATTAAAACACCAGGTAACAGTAGAAATAATAAAACTGGAAGTTGGAGAACATTTAAACCAATTTTAGACAAAGAAAAATGTATTGATTGTGATAACTGCATTATTTTCTGTCCAGATTCCAGTGTAAACAAACAACATGATATAGATTATGATTACTGCAAAGGATGTGGAATTTGTGCATACGAATGTCCTTCCGATGCAATAGAAATGGTAAAAGAATAAAGAGAGTGATTTAATGATAAAAGAAGTAATGACCGCAAACAAAGCAGTTGCAGAAGCTGTAAGATTAGCTAAACCACAAGTTATTCCCGTTTATCCAATTACTCCACAAACTACAATTTCAGAATATTTAGCACAATATGTCGCAGATGAAAAAATTAACGCTAAATATATTAAAGTAGAATCAGAACACAGTGCAATAAGTGCTGCGGTTGGAGCAAGTGGTGCTGGAGTAAGAGTATTTACAGCAACATCTTCCCAAGGATTAATGTTAATGCATGAAATTTTATTTGCAGCAGCAGGTATGAGAGTGCCTATCGTTTTAGCAGATGCAAACAGAGCAATTTCTGCACCACTAAACATTTGGAATGATCAACAAGACTCAATCGCACAAAGAGATGCTGGATGGTTACAAATTTATGTTGAAGATGCTCAAGAAGCATTAGATACTACCTTAATGGCTTATAAAATTTCAGAAAACCCTAATGTATTGCTTCCATCAATGGTATGTTTAGATGGATTTATTTTAACACACACAGTAGAACCCGTTGAAATTCCAGATCAAGAAAGTGTGGATGAATTTTTACCTCCATATGTTCCAAAACACTCATATATCGATCCAGATGATCCAATGTCTATTGGTAACTTTGCTGACCCTGAATATTATACAGAAGCAAGGCATGACATGGAAGTTGCAATGAACAACTCACTTGATGTAATTAAGAAAACTTGTGAAGAATTCGCAGAAATTTTTGGAAGAAAATATGGTCTCGTTGACCCATACAAAACAGAAGACGCAGACATAATTTTTGTTGCAATGGGTTCCATTTGCAGTACACTTAGAGTAATGGTAGACCAATTAAGAGAAAAAGGTGAAAAAGTAGGTTTACTTAAAATTAGAGCATATAGACCATTCTCTGTTGAAGAAATCAAAGAAGCAGTTAAAAATTGTGAAAAAATAGCAGTTATTGATAAAAACTTCACTTTCGGAATTGGTGGAGCACTTTATGCAGACATGAAAGTTAAAATTGATAAAGAAATCTATGGATTTATCGCAGGTTTAGGTGGAAGAGACATTACACCAGATTCCATCATGGAAGTTTATGAAAAAACAAAAAATCCTGTACAAGAAATTACATGGATTGGACTTAAGGAGGAATAGATATGGATATACCTGATAAAGATTTATTAGCACCAGGACACAGAGGCTGTGCTGGTTGTGGAGCATCAATCGCAGTAAAATTAGCTCTTAATGCATTAGGAAAAAATACTGTAGCTATTTCTGCTACAGGTTGTCTTGAAGTAATGACTACTCCATACCCTGAGACTTCATGGGAAGTTCCATTTATCCACGTTGCATTTGAAAACTCCGGAGCAGTAGCATCTGGTGTAGAAAGTGCATTAAGAATTCAAGGAAAAGATGATGTTAATGTAGTTGCTTTCGGTGGTGACGGAGGAACTGTAGATATTGGTTTACAATCATTATCTGGAGCTATGGAAAGAGGACATAACATGATTTACATCTGTTATGATAACGAAGCATATATGAATACTGGTATTCAAAGAAGTGGAGCTACTCCATTCGGTGCAAGTACCACCACCTCACCAAAAGGAAGTGCAAGTTTCGGAGAAGACAAACCTAAGAAAAATATGCCAATGATTATGGCTGCTCACGGAATTCCATATGTAGCAACTGCATCTATTGCATATCCTGAGGACTACGTCAAAAAAGTTAAAAAAGCAGCTGAAACTAAAGGACCTGCTTACATACACTTACAACAACCATGTACTACTGGTTGGGGATTCCCATCTGAAAAAACCATTGAAATGGGACGATTAGCAGTAGAAACTGGATCTTGGGTATTATATGAAATTGAAAATGGTAACTTTGAAATTACATACAGACCAGAAGAAATGAAACCAGTTAAAGATTACTTATCAGTGCAAAAAAGATTTAAACACTTAAATGATGAACACATCGAAAAAATCCAAAAATATGTTGATGCACATTGTAAAGAATTAGGATTATAGGAGGAATATCAATGGAAAATATTCTTGTAAATAGCGATTTATGTGACGGATGTATGAATTGTGAAAACATGTGTGCATCAGTCCATAATGCTAGTAGGATAAAAATTGTTGAACAGGATTCTTCCTTTTATTCCATTGTATGTCAACATTGTGAAAATGCACCATGTATAAAAATCTGCCCAACCGAAGCAATCACTGATGACGGTGTAGATACTGAAAAATGTATTGGTTGTGGATTATGTGTAATGGTTTGTCCATTTGGTGCTATGACTTTCCAATCTAAAGTTGCTGAAAAATGTGACCTCTGTGCTGATAGAGAAGAAGGACCGGCTTGTATTAAAGCATGTACTAAAAGAGCTATCACTATCGCAGATCCGGAAAAAATCAGAGCTAAAAACCAAGAAAAATATTTAGCTAAAATAGCTGGACTCTACGAGCCAGATAGTAAAAAAGGTGGATTCGTCCACGTTATAACAAGTCAAGCAAGAGCAAGACTTGTTTTAGATAAATAATCAAAAATTATGTACTCACAAACATGTACAAATTGTACAAACTGTGGAAGTTGTCAACAAACACAAAATGTTGACACTCCTATTTTATTTTGTATGCACTGCCAACCATCATATGCACCATGTTTAAAAGTTTGCAAGGAAAATGCAATAGAAGTATTAGGTGGAGCCATAACAATTAATAGTGAAAAATGCACCAAATGCCGAGATTGTATTGACGTTTGCCCAATTAATGTAATTAAAATTTAAATATTTTAAAATCAAAAAATAAAATTAATTAAATGTTATAGGGTTTTATTTTGATTACAAAAGATACTATTAAAGATACTGTTTATGAACTTTACAAACAAGCAGCTATCGTTTTAAGTGAAGATGTAAGGAAATCACTTGAAGATGCTCTTAAAATTGAAGAACATGAACTTGCAAGATTAAATATAGAAGCTATTTTAAAAAATATTAAACTTGCTGAAGAAAAACAAATTCCAATGTGTCAAGATACAGGTTTACCAGTGGTTTTTGTTAAATTAGGTAATGTTGAAGTTGAAAATCTACGTGAAGGAATTGAAGAAGGGATAAAAAAAGCAACTAAAGAAATTCCAATCCGACCAAACATTGTTGATCCATTAACAAGAGAAAATACAAATGTGAATGTTGGAGATTACATCCCCCCAATAGATATTGAACTAATTGATGAAGATTATCTTGAAATAACCATATTACCAAAAGGATTTGGTTCAGAAAATAACAATGCATTAAAAATGGCACTCCCAGCTGAAGGAATCGAAGGAATAAAAGAGTTTGTAATAGAATCTGTTCTTAAAGCTAAAGGAAAACCATGTCCTCCAACAGTTGTAGGTGTTGGAATTGGCGGAACTTCTGATTTATGTTTAAAGCTTGGTAAAAAAGCATTACTTGGTGAAGTTGGTAAAAGAAATCCTGATCCTCAAATAGCTAAATTAGAAGAAGAAATTTTAACTGAAATTAACAAATCTGGAATTGGACCAATGGGTCTTGGTGGAAAAACAACATGCTTAGATGTAAAAATCTTAAAAGCACATACACATACAGCAGGTTTGCCAATTGGTATTTGTATCCAATGCTGGGCTGACAGGCACGCAACAACAAAAATATATGGCAATTAGATTATTATATAATCTAATTACTTTTTTTAATATTATCTGAAAGTTCTCGGAGTAGTTGAACGAGGAATATTTTCATGAAATTCAATTGAAACATCCATCGTTTCTACAGAAATATCCCCATCCTTTCAAATGCTTTAATAACTCTAAATAAATAAATAAAATAATTTGAACGCTCTTTTTCATCAAATGAATTTTCAGCCATTTGTTCAGCTATTAAATTAATAGCTTTTGTTTGAAGAATATGAATTGATTCTTCTAACTTCATTAAATCATCTTTAAGTTCTGTTTTACCTTCAAGAAAAGAAATGATGGCTAAACGAATCATTTTTTGAGCTATTTTATACATTTTCTTTAATTTCTTTAAAACATTCTCCTCAATTTCATAAATGTCATTAATCACAAATTTAGCAATATGAGCAGAATAATCACCAATACGCTCCAAATCATAAGCAATTTCATTATAAAGTATGGATTTTGATATTTCAGAATGTTTATTCATATTAACAATTGTTTCAACAGAAGTTCTTATCTTTTCCACCATATTATTTGTAGCATAATCCATCTCTAAAGCCTTATTCGCTTTCTCTTCATCATATTCTAAAACAGCCTCAAATGAAACTTCAATTTGTGAATGAACATGTCTAACCATATTTGCAATCATATCATTGACAATTACATTACCTTTTGTCTCAGTAGGTCCGATATAATCACTTAAAGACTCAGCAACTTTTTCATAGCTTTTTAAATCAATCATATATGCTCTTTTTACAGTTCCATCTTTAACAAGAGGTTGTAATAATCGAGTAACATATCTACGAGTTATCCCTAACTTTACAGCAATTTCATCTTGAGTTGAAGGATTCTCATATAAAATAATATCCAAAATATCCTTCAGAGTCTTATTTTTTTTACTCATTATACCACTATTTATAATCATCTAATAAATCATTAGATTGAAATTGAATATTATCAGATGATTTATTAATGCTAACTTCTTGATTTGATAATTTATCATCATCAGATTTTTGCTTAACAATCTTTTTAAATTTTACTTCATGATCCACATAATCATTACGTTTAAAATCATTACGATAATTTTGTCTTAACTTATCTCTTTTTTCAACATAATCAAAATCATTATGTTTTTTGGAGTGATGTACTTTACGAACATTCTGAGTAGAAAAATTCTCTCTATTATTCTTATGATTAACCACATTAACTCCATTTTCATGGTTTTTTGATGAACTAAGTATATTAACTACTACACAAACTATTAATGCAAATGCCATAATAGCTATTGGTAAATCAAAGTACATGAATACTACATCATACATATTTGTAATCATATTTCCTGAATCTACAAATCCACGTGCTAAAAATACTAAACCAACAAAAGCAATAACTAGACCATTTGATTTTTTAACAATACCCCTTTTTAATACAAATGGATATACACTCATGACTAGTAATGCTAAACCTAAAATACGATATAAATTATAGTTAGCAATTTCTTGAATTGATAAATATACATTTAAAAAGGTATAAGGTAAAATACCAACTTCAGATAATAAAGCCGCAATTAACATAAATTGAATTAAACCTATTACTATAAGCGGAAATACATATGCAATTTCCCATTCAAAATTAGGACTAAATGTTTTCTTTCCAATTGGATTTTCCAGTACTTCTGTAAGCATATTATAAAGAACAGAAGAAATAACTGAACCGATAATTGTACCTGCAACACCCATAACTGAAGTCAAAATAGCTACAAATGCTGAAATACAACCAACTAATACGAGTTTTTTATAGTTCATAATTCACCTTATAAAATTTAATCAAAATAATTAATATAATTAATAATATTTAATACTATTCTTTTTTATAAATTTAAACTTTGAGGAAAGTAGAAATAATAACTATTAAAATAAAAAAATATGAAAAATCAGAAATCAGAAGCCTTAGGGGGGATTCGAACCCCCGACTTCCACCTTACCAAGGTGGCGCTCTACCGGCTGAGCCACTAAGGCATAATCAGGAATCAATAAAAAATTATAAAATAGTGCAAGGGAAGGGATTCGAACCCTCGAAGGCCTATACCAGAGGATCTTAAGTCCTCCCCCTTTGGCCGCTCGGGCACCCTTGCATACAACAATAATAATATTTGTTTTCATAGTATATAAATGTTATTCTTTTTTCATAGAATACTACAAAAATAATAGAATTACAAGATAATAT
>NZ_JBNMGD010000023.1:0-22977 GCF_050872065.1 Methanobrevibacter sp. | reverse complement strand
ATATAATAAAAAAAGTGAATAGTTAAAAAACTATTCTTCAATATCGTATTGTTCTAAAAGTTCAAGTATTTTTTCCATATCTGATTTTTCAATTTTCATAGCTTCTTTAGCAAAAATTAATCTTAAATCTGCTAAATCTTTTGGAGCTAAATCTACGATACGTACTGCAACTTTATCTTTTAGGTCAAAATCATCTTGAAGTTTTTTAATAATTTCTTCTGAATCTTCAAGGGAATATCTTTTAAATCTTGCAAGATGATTTAAAGTAATATTTTGTTCATAGTTTAATTCATTGTTTTGTGAAAAATCTTCAAGAACTTCTTTTACTTCTGTACTTGATATTGGTTCAATTTCAATAATTTCTTTTCCAATCATAGAAATCATTTTTGTAATTTTAAGTGGTCAGGTCTTACAATTAATTCTTTTGCTTTGTTTCCTTCTTTTAAGGATATGATGTAAGCTTTACCTTTTTGACCAATAATTTTTCCAGTTTTACCATGGAATCTAGGAGAAGGTTGTCCTTTTTGAATACTTGGGTTGATAGTAATATGAACTAAGTCTCCTTCTTCAAACCTTTGCATTCTGTTAGTAATAGGATTGGTTCTACCTGGTCTTTGGGTTTTAGTCATTTTTTTTCTTGATCTACTTTTTAATCCTCTTGATCTTTGCATAATATAACCTCTTATAAACTGTCTGGGTATATTAGTCTATGTTATCAGCTACCTAGTATTAAATTGCCCATAAATACTAGTAACATAGATTGTGAAAATAATATAATTATCACTCAGTAACATGATAATATTATAATTTTAGTTTAATGCTATTAATATACTTTTAGTTTTTTAGCATTTTTGAAATTTTTTAATATAAATTTTGAAATATGGTTTGTGATTGATGTTTGAAAATGGTGTGTGAAGATAACTATTTAGTTATCTTCGAATCTTCTTCTATCAATTAATTCTTGACGTTTACCTGGATTCCATCCACCGGATGCAGATTTTGCACGTCCAACTTGTTGTACATATCCGGTAATTCTGTCATACCATTCAACATCATCTTTTTCACCGCAAGTAGGACAAGTATTGTTTAATCCTTTCATTAATGTTTTACATTTGAGACAGAAACTTAATGCTGAACTGTAAGCCCAGAATCCTATATCAGATTTTTTAGCGATTTTATTAGTCAAACTCATTAAGGAATCAGGATCGGAATAGGATTCGCCCATGAATGCATGGAAGATGTGTCCACCTGGTGTAATGCTGTGGTATTGCTCTTCAATTTTGATTTTTTCGATAAGTGAAAGGCCAGTGTCTACTGGGACATGTGAAGAGTTTGTGTAGTAATTTGCGTTTCCTTCACCTTGTACAATAGCTTGGTCTCCGTATTGTTTTTTATCGAGAGTTGCGAATCTGTAAGCAGTAGATTCAGCAGGAGTTTGGATAACAGACCATCTGAGTCCAGTTTCTTCTTTTAATTGGTTAGCTCTGTCGTTGATGTATTCAATACATTTCACTCCGAATTTATTTGCATCAGCATTTTCGATACCTTCTCCAAATAGGGAAGATAACATTTCATTAAGTCCAACGAAACCGAAAGATAAAGTTGAATTTTGGATTCTGTAGTAGGAATCTTCTGCTATTTGTTGTTTTAAGAATGGTAAAATGTGGAAATCATTTAAGCATTTTAATCCTTGTTCTCTTCTAAGCATTAAAGTTTCAACTGCAAGATCCATGTATTCGTCTAAGTATTCGAATACTTGACTTTCGTCTTTAGATTGGTATCCTATTCTTGGTAAGTTTAAAGTAACATAAGCAAGGTTACCTGTTCTTAAACAGTCTTGATCCCAGTCACCAGTCCAGGTATCTTGTAAACAAGTTCTACATCCCATGTAGTTTGCCATATCTCCTCTGTATTTAGGGAACATGTTTACAAAGTAGGAGGAACCGTATTTTGCAGATAATTCATGAACTAATCTGATATCTTCCTCGTATTCACTGGTCATTGTTTCTTTACGGAGAGTGTAAATTGTATTAGGGAATAAATGAGGTTTTCCTTCGTTATCTCCAGCGAGTAATGTTTCAGTAAATGCTCTTTGTATTAATCTGGTTTCTTCTTCAAAGTCACCATAGGTTCCTACTACTTTACCTTTTGGTCCATATGCAGTTTCTTCTTTTAAGAAGTCCGGAACACCAAATTCTAATGCCATACTTGTAAATGGAACTTGAGATCCTCTTGCAGCATATGCCATATTTAAGTTGTAAATAAGCATCTGTACAGATTGTTTGATTTCTTCGTATGTTCTTCCTCTTGCAAATGGTGCTACAAATACGTTCCAGAGAGACATTCCTTGTCCTCCAGACATGTTTTGTTGTGCCGCAAGCATGATTTCACCAGTATGGTTCATTAAAGTTTCCATATGATTTGGAGCTCCTGCAATAGAAGTGTGGTCACCAGTACCATCTACTTTAAGTCCATATTTGATAAAAGTCCTTATATCATGTTGCATACAGTTTAAAGGTCTTCCTGCGAAAAATTCTAAATCGTGAATGTGAATGTCTCCAGACATGTGTGCATCTGCTAAGTGTTCAGGAAGCATTTTTAGGAGAGCATATTGTTTTAATGCTTCATCTGCTACATGTTTGTGAATACTTTCAGGGTTGTGAATCATGTTTGCGTTATCTCTGTTACCATTTTCAATTAAATTGGTAATATTATATACTGGAATACCTAAACGAGTGTAACGACTTCTTAAATCTTCTAATCCATATTCCACTAGTTTAGTGTTAACAATTTCCCTAATCATTGGAGCGGTTAAATATTCAACATTTAATTTTTTGAGTTCTTTCCAAGTTTCGGTTGCAATCTCAAATGCAGTTTCTTGGCTTGCTCCAGTTTCTTCAATTAAAGTATTTGCGATTTTTGATAAGTCAAATGCTTCAATAGTATCTCTTGAAGTACGTACTTTTAATCTGGTACTTGCTAAATATTTGTTTGCAATTTCAGAATCAATGTCTTCTAAACATTCGTGTACGATTTTTTTGATTTCTTTGGTTTTGATTCCATCGTATAACTGTGATATTACTGTTGCTACGATTTTGTCAGATTCAAAAAAAGGAGTTTCAACCATTACTAATGATTTTAATAATTTTTCATAGCTGAATCTTTCCTTAATCCCGTTATTTTTTTCTACATTGATTTTTGCAGATTCATTTAAATTTTTCTTTAATTCTGAAGTTTTTTCCATTTAAGACACACCATTTCTGTCAATTGAATGTAATTATGAATTTGAGAGAGTACTCTCATGTATAATAACATATGTTTGCTCATGTATAATGATTGTTCGCATTATAACGAACATATATTTAATACTTAATTTTGAAATATATAAAATTTTCGTCTTTACTTGAACAAATTTATTATACTGTGATATTTATTATATCTTTAATATTAAAAATTAAAAATCCAAGAGCATTTGAAAAGTAATTCTTTAGAAAAATACATCTAAAGAACTTTGTTTGGATTTATCACTTTCAAATAATGAGTTAATACCATATTCTTGGATTTCTAAACGTTGTTTCAAGTAATGTGAAACAGGATACCTATTAACAAGTTCTTGTGATATCTCAAGGTATTTAGTAACTGATCCTTTTGAAACGGATAGTATTAAATTACCTCCACACTTACATTTTCCAGTAAGTGGCATTCTTCGGTATTTAGCACCACATTTAGGGCACCTTACTTTTTGTTTGGAAAATGCTCTTGAGTTACCCATAATGTCAGGTAAGAAATGAGAAGATAAAACTTTTTCCACTACTCCTCTTTGATCAACTGCCCGAATAGTTTCAGCAAGTGCAATTTGAGCTTCAACTTTTTCTCTCATTGATGGTAATCTTTTATAGAGGCAGACTGTAGGTCCTGCATGGATACTTGAGGTATGATGGGAAAACATTAATCCTTCATATTGTTGAGGAGTTCCTAAATGCATTTCTACATTGTCAATATACTTTAAAACCTCTGCAGGTTTATGAGGAGTATATGTTTCTTCATAAAATTCAACAGGGAATCTCTCAAATATATCTAAATTGTGGGATTCATCATCTATTTCTTCTGGATCAATTCTTGAAGATAAAACCAAAGGCGCATCCATACTTCCTCCTCTGGTATTTGGTAAATATGATTTTGAAAAGTTAATTAATGCATCTAATAATAGCATTACTGCATCTTCATCACTGTCACAGTTTCTACGTTTTGCTGAGTGGAAGTAAGGGTGAGCATAACAGCCCAATGCTTTTGTAAATCCAACAATTCTTCCAAGTACTCCTGCTGATGTGTGAGGAGCAAGTCCTGCGACTAAATGTCCAATTAAATCACTTTTTTCTTTAACATTGTAAAATGGATCCATGTGGTAATACCTTTCGAGCTCATCGTCGATAAATTGAGCAGTATGTAGTAGATATTCACCACAGTTGTTTGAAATAACGATATCTTGAACTTTAAGTTCAATGATTTGGTCTTCATTTTCAATTGGATTTCCATAACAGTCTTTTTCATAACCCATTTCTAGTAGTTTTTCAACCGTAACTCCAATTTCACTTGGAATGAAGTGAGTAAGTGGTAAGTCTGTTGAATCATGTCTAATGGTTCCATCTTTAAAAGTAAATACTTCGTGTTTTGCTCTAAGTATTCCTTTTTCAATAGGTTCTGGTAATTTGGATTCTGAAATCATACCAATTACACCTTTAACTTCATCAACACGTCTTACTTTAACATTATCTGATGCTTTTTTAAGCATAGTTGCAAGGGGAACAGTTTTTTGAGATGGTTTTCCCATTTCAGTTGGGCTACCACATTTAGGGCAAAGTGCTCCAAATGAGCTGATTCCACAGTCGGGATTTGTACATTTTCTTCTAGAAATATCTACTTTAATATTTCCTTTTTTAGCAGCTGTTGCTACAAGTCTTCTAGATCCACCATTATTTCCAATAGGTATTAATCCGTGAGGTGCAGGCCTCATTAATCTTTCCTTTGATTTTTCAGGCCTACCTACACGAGTACCAATATATGCTGGGGCTTTGTTTTTAATTTCAACAGGTGAAACTTCATTTACAGCATCTAGGGTAGTTTCTTTCTCAGGTAATTTTTTAGATAATGTTACTAAAAGTGAATAAGAATGGTCTTTGTCAATAATAATTTTATTATCGTGTATGGTATGTGGAACACCTATTATTTCAAGAATTCTTTTTTGATATGATAAATCAAGTTGCATTCCTTCATCTTTATTGAATGTTGATTTGCATTTTTCAATTAAATCGATTAAGGAATTCAAATCTTCAATGGTTACATCATTGTAACAATATGTGTATTTAGGATGGAGTGGAATGTTATATTCTTTAGATAAGCTAAATGCTTCAATAGATGATAAATATTCATATTCAAGTCTATGTAAGTCTAAATTATTATTTTCCTCATCGAATTTTTCGCTTCTCATTAATAGTTGAATCCACCATTCTTCACACCATCCGGATGGATATAATGGCTGATTGTTTCTTAAAAATTCTCCGAATGCAACAAGCATATCTCCAAGGAATAATATTTCAACAACATCTTTTTTAACTTCACGTGCTTTTTTTACAGAATCAAGAATTAATACATCTCCATTTTTAAGTTTAACTGTAGGTCCTTCAATAGAATCTACTGGAACAACACAGTTACCTTTTCCAGGGTATTCAATTTTGAGCTGTGTACCAACGGCTAAAAAATCAAGTAATGCCATTGTTGCTGGATGAACTCCCATAGTTGCAAGGCCAGTATTTCTGGATCTTCCATATCTTAATCTAAATGCGCCTTTTTCGGAGGGGTATCCGAGAATTGGTCTTCCACCAATGATATCCTGAATATATTTAGGTTCGCTAACAATATCGGAGTCTCCTGAATCTTCTTTTGCATCTTCTTTTTTAGGTTTGGAATATTCTTCAAGCCAATCCCAGTCAAGACCTAATTTATTTGAAATCTTTTTGATTTTTTTGGATTTCTGGATAACTCCTTCAACCATAGCAAGAAGTGCTCCACCACGAATATTATTAGTTTCAACACGTTCTAAATCACGGTGAGATACTTCTACTTTATCTGTTTGTTCTCCTGAAACTTCTACAGGAATATGAGTTGCTGCAAATCTCACTTCTTCTGGTGTTGGTGAGTATTGCAAGTTTGTAACTTCTGATTCGTATAATTCAACTTCTTCTACGTATCTCTCGATTTCATCATCGATTGGTTTGAACTCATCAATGTCAATAGCTCGTCTAATCTTATCTCCTAAAAGTACTGCTAGTGCAGCTGCAGTTCCTCCTGCACTTCTAATAGGTCCTGCAAAGTATACTCCTATATATTTTGTTCCATCAAAGTTGTCTTTAATTTTAACATCAGAAATTCCTTCAAGCGGTGCTGCTACTACTCCTTCTGTAAGAATAGCAAGTGCAGTCCTAAGGCCTTGGTCACATCTTTGTTCGGTATCCCACTCAGCTTTTTCACCAGTAAGTTCAAACTTACCAGAAGCAATTTCTGCTGCAATTTCAAAGGCAACCTCTTCTCTTGTAATATCCTGTTCTAATATTTTAATTCTTTTAGCCACACCTTCGGGACCAACAAGCCCTTCTACTCTTTCAGCTAAATCCTTTGCAAGAGGTACTTCAGTCTCTATTTCAACATCTAAACCTCTTGATCTGGCCTCATTAGCTATTTCGTATAGGTGATGGGTTTCAGATTCTAATCTATCAAAATAATCCATGGTATCGCCACAAGTTACAAAATTAATTTACTAATATATTTATTGTTTTTCCTAATTTAATAATGTTTGTAATTTTAAAAATCACTATTAAATTCTACATTTAATAATACTTAAATATTGAAAAATCTAAATTTTTAAGTGTAATTTGTAGTTGAATTTTTTTGATTAATATTGCTATTTTTGGTGATTTTAATGTCAAACGATAAGCCGATTAATGCTATGTATGGTACTAAAATGAAATTAAACTTAGATAAACTCAAAAACAATAGTAAAACTGATGAAGTAAGTGAAAAATCTATTGAAGTAGTTTCTAAAAAATCTATTGATGTTTCTGAGGAGGTAGTTGAGGATAATATAAAAAAAGAAACTCCTGAAGAAATTCCTTCTAAAAAAATTGATTCTAATACCATAGGTAGTTTGAAAACTAAATTAAGTAAAAAAGAAAATAAATTATCTAACCAATCTCAGGAACTTCATTACTTAACCAATAAAATAATTCCTGATCTTAAAAAGGAAAACGCTAATTTAAATAAGATTAAAGATGAATTAACTGATGCTCTTGAAAAATCCACTAGGAAATACTTTGACCAATTAGATATTAATGTAGAGTTAAGTAATAAAATTGGAAAAATCGGTGCAGAAGGTGCTGTTAACAAGGTAAGGGCAGATAAATTTGAAGCTGAAATTGAGTCTGTTAAAGAGAAATTGCAAGCTAAAATAAATCAATATAAAGAGAAGCTGGATTCAATTAATCTTGATGAGTTGAAAAAAGAAAATAGTGTTTTGTCTAAAAATTTAGCTGATGTAAAATTAGAGTTAGATAAAGCTAAAAAAGATAATACTGGGCTTTCTAATGAGATTAAAACCTTAAGGGATGAAATAATTGAATTGGGTAATTATAAAGAAGAAGTAAATCAGCAAGTTAAGAAAGAAATTGAAGGATACAAAGAAGAAATCTCTTCACTTACTACTCAACTTAGACTTAAGGAAAGTAACTATGATAAATTGTCTAATGAGTCTAGCAAAACTATCTCAAGTTTGAAAAAGCAAATTGCCAAACTTGAAGAAGACTTGGAAAAAGAATCCAATAAAGGATTATTCAATAGATTTAGATAGATGATTAATCTCATCTATTTTTTTTTAAAATGACAAACGATAATTATTTTATGGATGAAGCTATTCATGAAGCCCAAAAATCTTTAGAAGATGGAGGACTTCCAATTGGGGCAGTTCTTGTTAAAAATAATGAGATAATATCAAGAGGACATAATAGATTAATCCAAGAGGAGTCTGTGATTTTGCATGCAGAAATGGATGCACTTGAAAATGCAGGTTGTTTAAGTTATGAAGATTATATTAACTGCACACTTTATACAACATTATCTCCATGTCCAATGTGTTCTGGTGCAGTAATATTATATAATATACCCCGAGTTGTAATTGGTGATAATACTACATTAATGGGTGCTGAAAAGCTATTGGAATCTAATGATGTTGAAGTTGTTGTATTAAACAATCCAAAATGTAGAGAGTTACTTTTAAATTTTATTAAAGATAATCCAAATATATGGGAAAAGGAGCTTAGAAAAGTCGGGAATACTACTGAGGTGAAATAGTGGAAATTATTGTAACAAATGAAATGGATGAGAGGTTCATTGAATTTTGTAAATCTTTTGGTTGCTTTTTAGATGATCCTCAAGTAGTTTTACTTTTAAATAATTTTGGTAAAATTGTTGGTTGTGCTAGTTTTAAAGTATATGATGCGGATTCTGCAGAGATTACTACATTATTCTTAAATTCATATGATGATCGTGAAAGAATAGCATATAAATTAATCAGACAACTTGAGAAAATAGCTATAGATTATGAATTTAAAAGTATAATTGTTAATTTTGATAGTAATGAAGATATTCTAATTGAAATCTTTGAAAAATTAGATTATAAATTCATTGATGAACTTGTAATGAAAAAAGAATTTAAAAGTTTAATATAATGAATTAAAGGTTAAGTGCCATTATGAGGTATAATGAACTTTTTTTTTAAAATAAAAAAAATTTAGGTTTTAATAGAAAAAATAAAATTTAAAAGATTAAGCTTCTTGTCTTAATCTTTTTATAACGAAATCTTTGTCTAAGCTTAACAAGAATGAAGCTGCTCTTGGGCCTTGTTTTTGACCAAGAATCATTTTATAAATAGCTTGGAATCCTTTTTGAGGTTTTAATTCTTGCGCTTCTAAGATTTCATACATTGCATCGTGTAATTGTGTTGCTTCTGTAAATTCATTGTTTTCCATTAAATCAGCTAAATCAGTTAAGAATTTAGTTTGCTCATCGGTTAACGGTAATTTTGGAATGTTTTTCTCTTGTACTTGGAACTTTACAAATTTAGGTGCATATGTATCTAACCAGTAAATTACGTTGTCAACTCTTTCACGATATTGAGCTAATTCTGTTTCGGTTAAATCATTAAATTCTTTGTCTTTGAAGCTTTTAGATAACTGTGAGTTTCTTTTTAAAATTCCATAGATTTTTTCTAAGTCATTTCCAGCAATTTGGTAAGCATTAACTAAGAATCTGAAAGGTGGTCTAAATGGTAAAGGACTGCCTTCGTGGATTTGCACGATTTCATAGATTTCTTTGAATTTTTTACCTTCTTTTTCAGATGGTGCTTCTTCTTCATCATAGAATACTTTTTCGACTGTATCGAATTGATCAATAAAGTCTAAAAATGGCATTTTTGGTGAGAAGTCTTTTGCTTTCATTGGTTTGGATCTAAATAAGTAATAGTTAAGACTTTCAGCAGGTCCAATTTTCAACCATTCTTCAGGAGCAAAGAATACACCATGAGATTTACTCATTGCTTCACCATCGAGTGTAATCCATTCGTATGGAACTGGGTACGGTGCAGGATAGTCGAATATTTTTTCTGAAATGATGCTACTTACATCATAAGATCCTCCACTAGCTGCATGGTCTTTTCCAAATGGTTCACATGTAGTTCCAAATATTTTCCATCTTGCTGCCCATTCTACTCTCCAGGTAAGCTTACCGTTACCAGATTTAATATCCATTTCACCCTCATGACCACATTCACATCTGTATTTAACAATATCTCCATCATAATCGTAAGCATAAGTTGTATTTACACGTCCACATTCCTCACAAATTGGATTGTAAGGTAACCAGTCATCAGCTAATGGTTCTCTTCTGTATTCATTGAAGATTTCTTTGATTTCATCAACGTGTTCAAAAGAAGTTCTAATATAATCGTTGTAAACACCAGCTTTATACATTTCAAAACCGGATTTGGTTTCCATTTCAATTCCATAATCATCCATTACAGAAAGTAAAGGTTTTTCAAAGTGTTCTACAAAGTTAGCGCAACAGCCGTCAGGACATGGAATGACTGAGTAGGGCATACCTAAATATTTATCATAATCTTCAGGAAGTGGATATGGGACTTTTCTTAATGGATCGTGGTCATCTGCAATCCAGATGGTCTTTGCTTGTTTTCCGAGTTCCCTTAATTTTTTTCCAATTGCATTAGCAATAAATATGTCGCAAGAGTTCCCAATGTGTATTGAACCTGAAATAGAGGTTCCACTTGCAATAACATGTTCTTCTACATCTCTTTGTGCTAATTCTTTAGCTATGTTTTCAATCCAATGTGTCATTTATATTCACCGTTTTAATAAAAAAATTATCATAAAATAAGTTATATTAAATTAATATTTGTTAGTATTTATATAAAAAGATTAAGTAAAATTAGTGTATTTTCAGTGAGATTGATTTTGAGTATAAAAAAAGAAGTAAATAGATAAGGTTTATCTATTTAATTAATTCAGAATCAGATTTATCTAACCATTCGTTAACGATTTTCACTGCACAGTAGTTACCGCACATTGTACAAGTATCCTCTTCTTCAGGAGGTCTTTGATCTCTTTTTGCACGTGCAGCTTCAGGAAACATCGCACATGCATATTGTCCTTCCCAATCAAGATTTTTACGAGCTTCTGCCATTGCTAAATCTTGTGAACCGTCGATTTGACCAGTTGCTAAATCACCAGCATAAGCTCCGATTTTAGTTGCGATTACTCCTTCTCTTACGTCATCAGGGTTAGGAAGAGCAAGGTGTTCTGCTGGAGTTACATAACAAATGAAGTCTGCTCCAGCTTTTGCAGATGATGCTGCACCGATTGCAGATACTATGTGGTCATAACCTGGTGCTACATCACATACGATAGGTCCAAGCATATAGAATGGAGCATTGGAACACATTTTCTTTTGAATCATAACGTTTGTAGGAATTTCGTTAATAGGGATGTGGCCTGGTCCTTCAATCATACATTGTACTCCAGCTTCGCGAGATCTATCAATTAATTCTCCTAAAATAATTAATTCTTGGATTTGAGCTCTATCTGTTGAATCAGCAATGGATCCTGCTCTCATACCATTAGCAAGTGAAAGGACAACATCGTGTTCTTTAGCTATTTCTAAAACATAATCAAAGTTTGAGTATAATGGATTTTCTTTTTCGTTTTCAACAATCCATCCGGACATGAATGATCCTCCACGGGATACAAGTCCAGTTATACGTCCTTGTCTTTTGAGTCTGGTTAAGGTCTCAATATTGATACTGCTGTGAATTGCCATAAAATCAATACCATCTTTTGCTTGTTTTTCGATAGCATTGAATAAGTCATCTTCAGTCATGTCAACTACAGAACCATGTTTTCTAATACTTTCAATAGATGCTTGATAAACTGGTACGGAACCTACTGGTAATGGGGACATGTCAAGAACCCTTCTTCTGATTTCGTCTAAGTCTCCACCAATACTTAATTCCATTAAACAATCCGCACCGTGGTCAATTGCAATCTGTGCTTTTTGTACTTCTTCATCAAAGTTAACGATATCAGTTGAAGTTCCAACTGTTGCATTTACTTTAGTTCTAAGGCCTGCACCAATACCTGCAGCTTCAATGTTTCTGTTTACATTACCTGGTATTACAATTGTACCTTTTGCTACTGATTTTAAGATAAAATCTTCTGAAACATTTTCTATTTCTGCTACATGTTTCATTTCTTCAGTTAAAATTCCTTTTTTAGCATCACTAATTTGGGTCATAGTATCACATTTTGTTAAATAATATTTAAAAAAGTCAAATTTACTTTAATTAAATTTCATTTAAATTTGATACTTTCTTATATTTAGTTATTAGTATTTAAATTAGTTGGTTGGCCTTTAATTAAATTAATATTGATATGTATCAATTTTTTTTGAAAAAATAGTGTTTATAGTTTTTAAAATCGTAAAATAAATTAATATTGATAAAAATAAAGTGTAATTTAAAAAAAGTTAAAAGAAAAATAAATTTAGTAAAATCTATTCATTCTTTCAAATGCATCATCAAAAGTAGGCATGTTAGTTTGACAGCCTTGGTGTTCAACAATAAAAGAGGATACAGTTGATGCAAATTTTGCAGAAGCTTCTAATGATTCACCATTTAAGAATCTTGATAAAAATCCGGCTCTATAAGAATCTCCAGCACCGGTAGGATCGGTAATTTTTGTTTTAATAGCATCAATTTTTATTTTATCTTCATTTGAATAAATTTCACTACCATTAGCACCGCAAGTTTTAACTATTATTTTTGGACCTAATGCTCTAAGGCCATCTAAATCTACTTCAAGGGATTCTAAGATTCTGCCGATTTCATGATGATTTCCAAAAAGGATGGTTGTATTTTCAATAACTTCTTTCAACTTTTTGATATCGTACATTCCAAGGTCTTGGCCTGGATCGAATGAAACAAGTAAATCTTCATTTTTAGCCTCTTCAGAACATCTCCAATTGAAATTAGGATCTCCTGTTGCTAAATGAACTGCTTCAGTATTCTTAATTGCAGATGTAGGTACTTTGCTTTCTGCAAATTCACGGGCAGCACCCCAATAGAAGTAGCTAATTTGGTCTTCATTATCATCAGTTAAGACAAATGCAGTAGGTGTTGATTCGCCAGGAACGATAATTAAAGAATTGGTATCAATATTTAAATTTTGCATATGTTCATAATACTCAGTTTTTTTGAAATCTCCACCAACCGCTGAAACTAAAGAAGTTTTTAATCCTAATTTAGCCCCAACACAAGCAACATTTGCCGCAGCTCCACCATTAAATGTTTTCATATCGGTTATTGGAGCAGAAAAGTTCGCTTTTGGAAATTCAGGCACTCTAATAATGTAGTCATGAGCAGAGTGACCAATAGATAGTAAATCTCTGTTTTTTACCATAATATCGCCTTGTAATATTTAATTTTATAATTGTTTTTTATCATTATTTAATAGTTTTGAAAAATTAAATTGATGATAAATCACGAAAAAATTTGGTCATATAAATGTAATAATTATTTTATAATTATAATATAATTTTATTTTTTCTAAGAGCAATTGGAAAGTAATCTACATCGATGCAAATCCTTGTTTTTCGATTTTTATTTGTCCTTCATTAGTTAAATATCTAATAAATTCATCAATTTCCTGTTTATCTTCGTTAACTTTGACTAAACTAATTACATGTCGTGTATCAAATTTTAAAAGTTCATTTCCTTTAAAATAACTTGCATTTAAAAAAGTATACAAATTTTTAGAGTTTTTAACTTTTTTATATGCATCAAACTGTGAATTTACGCTTTCTTTAATATTAATATGTATGTCATAATGTTTCAGACTGTCCCATGCAAGTCTTTGTGCAGATCCAGATACGCTTACAAAATCAAGATTTTCTAAATCAGAAATACTTTCAATTTTTTTAGAATTTGGGCTTGAGACAAGGACAAGGTAATCATAAGCTATTGGATAAAAATTTATATCTCTTTCAAATGCTATTAATGGATCATCCAATGTCAATATATCAACGACACCTCTTTTTGCAAGTTCAAATGCATCTTCATCATTGCTACTGTAGATATTGGTTTCAAAAGGTAGGTCAATACTTTCTAAAAGACCAGTACTGATGTGACCTCCAACGATGTTGATTGTGGAGGTTTTTTCAATCTGAATGGCATATTTTTTAAATTCATCCAATAATTTCAATCCTTCTTTTGTAAGTCCAGTACCATTTCCTCTTTTTTCTGTAAGTTTAAAACCTAATTTTTCTTCTGCTTTAAGTATTCTCCTATTGAATACGGTATGAGAGATATTTAGTTCTTTTGCAGACATTCTTTGGGAATTAGTTTTTGATAGTGAATCAAGACTTTCATATAATCTATATCCATAAACTTCACCATTTATCTCTAAACTTATTAATCCTTTACTTTCAAATTCCATCAATTATAAATAAAATTTTAATCATAATTAATAATATCGATTTGGGGATTTGAATAAAATGGAAATTATGAAAACTTCTATTAAGGTCATATTGGAAAATATTGTTAAAGCTGAAGAATTTTTAGATGAAAAAGCAATTGATGAATTTGAAAATATAATTATGAATTCTAAAAATATTTTTGTCACTGGTGCTGGAAGATCTGGACTTGCTGCTAAAGCTTTTGCAATGAGATTAATGCATTTGGGTTTAAGTGCTTATGTTGTAGGGGAAACTATTTCTCCAGCTATTTATGAAGATGATTGTATTATTGCAATTTCAGGTTCAGGTGAAACAAATACAATTGTTTCCGCTGTGAAAATTGCTAAAAATAGGGGTTCAAAAGTCTTGGCTTTAACATCTTACCCGGACTCTACTTTAGGACAATTATGTGATGCTTTTATTCTCGTTAAAGGAAGAACCAAAAAAGAGGTAGATGATGAAAATTATATGAAACGTCAAATTCATGGAAATTATACTTCTTTAACTCCTTTAGGTACTGCATTTGAATTAACTACTTTAGTGTTTTTAGATGCTATTGTTTCTGAATTAATGGAAAAAATGCAA
Source organism: Methanobrevibacter sp. (assembly GCF_050872065.1). Classification (GTDB taxonomy): domain Archaea; phylum Methanobacteriota; class Methanobacteria; order Methanobacteriales; family Methanobacteriaceae; genus Methanocatella. Next base: position 8,265 of record NZ_JBNMGD010000023.1, on the reverse strand, counting down.
CAAACTGAAAGTGATTTAAAAGCAAGACATACAGTTTTAGAGTAATTTAATCAAAAATTACTCTATTTTGATTATTATATATATTACAGCGTTGGCCTCTTAGGAATCCAACAAGAGTCACATTTCCTTTTTTTGCAATATTATATCCGGAATTGGCAGGTGCTGCATTTGATGCTAAAAGTGGCACACCAACTCTAGTCATTTTTATTACCATGTCTGCAGGCATTCTTCCACTGTAAATCACATAGGAATGATTTAAATCAAAACCATTTAATAGACCATATCCAATCACTTTGTCAACCGCAACATGGCGGCTTACATCTTCTTTCACGACAAATTGTCCATCATATACAATTCCTGCAACATGTGTTCCGCCGGTAGCTTGCCAGATTTCAGCATTATTTTTCAATTCTTCAATTCTGTCAATTAATTCTTTAACGTTAACTTGCAGGTCAGAGTTGACAGGATTTATTTCTTTGATTTTACTTCTCCAACCACCTGCGGAATCAGAGCATAATACAGTTTCATTTGTTTTAAGTAGTGTATCATCAATTTCTACATTAATATGAATGCCATCAATTTCGATTTTTTTAATGTCGTCAAGGGATTTAACCATATTTTCGTTAAATAAATATCCAACTGCAAATTCTTTAAGTGAGTCTTCAATTGCAGATAAGCTACGTGAAATATTTCCATTTATTGTTAATGTAATTGTTTCGTCTTTTACGACATTTTCTTTTACTTTTTCATGTCGATTATTTTTATATTTTATAGCATCTATCTCTTCAATTTTCATTTTTTCCCTCATATATAGATATATTAATTATATTTAAATTATTTTAATTTAATAATTATATATGTGTTCTAATGAGGTGATTATGTGAATATGGAAGATTATGATGAACAGTTAAGAAATGCAGTTGAGTTTCATGGTGAACTCTGTGGGGGTATAGCTATTGGAACTAAACTTGGGATGTATGGTCTTGAGTTATTGGGCATGGAACTAAATCAAAGACATAAAAATTTAATTGTTATTTTAGAAAGTGAAAGATGTACTTCTGATGGGATCCAAGCTGTAACTAAATGTACTATTGGTAAACGATCTTTAAAATTAGCTTATTATGGTAAATTTGCTGCTACTTTCTATAATATTGATACTGGTGAAGCTTATAGAGTTTCAGATGCTGATGCAAATAAAAATGATAAATCTAAAGAAACAAAAGAAGAATTAGTTAAAAGGTTTAGAATTACTCCTCCTGAAGAGTTATTCAAGGTTGAAAAAGTCAGAGTTAAACCTTTCAATGAGGCTCAAAAACCGGGAGGTAGTCATGCAACTTCTTGGTGTAGTGTTTGTGGTGAGAAAATCACGGATAATTATCATTTGCTTAGAGCAGGTAAGCCAATTTGTGAAGCTTGTGCAAATGAATCTTATTATGAAGTCATTGAATGATGACTTTAAACTTATTTTTTAGAGATATAGTGCTCTATTCTCTATTTGATTATTTTTGTTTTATATGTGTTTGTTTTTAATAAACATCGATTATATATATTTAAACTCAATAAATAATGAATATTTATTCAAAAATAAGTAAAAAAAGAACTTTAATATGATGTTACTAGTATTCATCATGATTTATCATTATTATTTTTATTTTATCGCTTGTAATATTTAAATATTTCTTTTATTTCCTAATGACAAATCCTTTATATATTAAACTATTAATATAGACTCATAATACTTTGAACATCTTATAATGTGGAATTCATTAGTATTATAAAAAATTTAATTTAAAAGGGAATAAAAGAGGTTGATAAGATGAGTTCATTTAAAAGTCCAGCTGAAGTTGCAAAAGTAATATCTAAAACAGCTGGAACAAAAAACTCTGCGAATATTGTTAATGTAATATTACTCTCTTTCTTAGCAGGAGCATATATTGCATTCGGTGGTTTATTAGCTGTAGTTTCAAGCGCAGGTATGCTTAAAGCTGGCGCTCCTATTGGTTTAGAAAAATTTGTATTTGGTGCAGTGTTCCCTGTAGGTTTAATTATTGTTATTCTTGCAGGTTCTGAATTATTCACTGGAAATGTCATGTTTATGGTTTTAGGTGTTTTAGATGGATCTGCTTCTTTAGGCGGTCTTGCTAAAAACTGGGTTGTTAGTTGGATTTTCAACTTTATTGGAGCTTTATTCGTTGCATACGTTTTAGCTTTCATGGGAGGAATTTGTCCTACTGATGCAACAGCACCTGCTTATGCTATTTCTGCTAAAGCTATTGCAGTAGCAGAAGGTAAAGTAACTATGCCTTTCACAGTAGCTTTAATTAAAGCTATTGGTTGTAACTGGTTAGTATGTTTAGCTGTATGGTTAGCTAACGCATCTGATGATGTTATTGGTAAAATACTTGGTATTTGGTTCCCAATTATGGCTTTCGTTACAATCGGATTTGAGCACAGTGTTGCAAACATGTTCTTTATCCCATTAGGTATGTTCTTAGGAGCTAATGGAGTAACCTGGTCCACCATGATTATAAACAATTTAATCCCTGTTACTATTGGTAACATTATTGGTGGAGGACTTTTCGTAGCTTGTATTTATTGGTACACTTTCCTTAAAGAATAAGCTAGTTAAATTGAACTTTAAAGGAGCTTATAATTTAAGCTTCTTTTAAAAAATATTTTTTAAAAAGATATATATTTTGGAGATTATAAAATGGTTGAAATTAAATATGTTCCAACAATCTGTCCATACTGTGGTACTGGTTGTGGACTCAATTTCGTTGTTAAAGACGGAAAAATTGTTGGTGTTGAACCTTTAAAAAGAAGCCCTGTAAATGAGGGTAAAGTATGTCCAAAAGGAAACTTTGGATATCAATTTATTAATAGGGAAGACAGGTTAACTTCTCCTTTAATTAAAGAAAATGGTGAATTTAGGGAAGCATCTTGGGATGAAGCTTTAGACTTAGTTGCTAACAAACTTAAAGAAGTATCTGATGAAGACCCAAACAAAGTTGGATTCTATGCATGTGCTCGTTCACCTAACGAAAACATTTATATTACTCAGAAATTAGCAAGAGTAGCTTGTGGAACTCAAAACGTAGACCACTGTGCACGTATCTGTCACGGACCTACTGTTGCAGGTTTAGCAACTACTTTTGGATCAGGGGCTATGACCAACGGATTCGACAGTATCAAAGAAGCTGATTACATCTTCTGTATCGGATCCAACAACATGGAAGCTCACCCATTATTCGGACGTAAAATCATCCAAGCTAAAAAGAATGGTGCTAAATTAGTAGTATTAGACCCAAGATTCACTCCTACTGCTAAACTCGCAGATGAATACGTACAATTTGAAACTGGTACTGACGTTGCTTTAATGAATGCTATGATTAAAGTTATCATAGATAACGACTTACAAGATGATGAATTCATTGCAAACAGAACCAAAGGTTACGAAGAAATGAAAGAAGTTGTTCAAAAATACACTTTGGACAAAGTTTCTGAAATCACAGGTATTGCTCCTGAAACTATTGAACACTTAGCTATTGAATATGCATCTGCTGACAAAGCAGCTATCGTATACTCCTTAGGTATTACTGAACACTCCCACGGTGCAGACAACGTAATGTCCACTGCAAACCTCGCAATGTTAACTGGTAATATTGGTAGAGAAGGTACTGGTGTAAACCCATTAAGAGGACAAAACAACGTACAAGGTGCTTGTGATATGGGTGCATTACCTTCCGATTACGTAGGATACAGAAAAGTTAAAGATCCAGAAACTACTGCATGGTTCAACGAATACTACAGTGGAGATGGATACGAAGTTAACTTACCAACCACTCCTGGTTTAACATTAGTTGAAATGATGAATGCAGCTCATGCTGGTGACTTAAAAGTATTATACATCCATGGGGAAGACCCTGTACTCTCCGATGCTGATGTACAACACACCAAAGAAGCACTTGCTAACTTAGAAATGTTAGTTGTTCAAGAATGTTTCTTAACCGACACTGCACAATGTGCTGATGTTGTATTACCTGCTGCAGGTTGGGGTGAACAAGAAGGTACTTTCACCAGTGGTGAAAGAAGAGTACAATGCTTACACAAAGCTCAAGAACCTCCTGAAGGCGCAATGTTAGATTGGAAAATCATGGAAGAAATCGCAGTTAGAATGGGTGTACCTAGATCCTTATTCCATTACGAAACTTCTGAAGATATCTTCAACGAAATCAGAGAATGTGCTCCTATCATGGCAGGTATGAACCGTGAAAGATTAGATACTCCTGAAGCTCTTCACTGGCCTTGTCCTTCCGAAGATGATCCATGTCAACCATTAATGCACAAAGAAAAATTCGCACACCCTGATGGTTTAGGAATTTTCCAAGCATTAGAACACAAAGGACCTGTTGAAACTCCTGATGAAGAATACCCATTACTCTTAACTACTACCAGAGTATTGTTCCACTATCACGCTGCAATGACTAGAAGATGTGAAACCTTAAGTAATGAGGTAAAAACTGGATTTATCGAAATCAACACTAAAGATGCTAAAGAAAGAGGAATTATTAATGGTGAAGTTGTAAAAGCTTACTCTAGAAGAGGAGAAATCGCAATTCCTGCACGTGTAACTGATGATATCAAAGAAGGTATTGTAAACATCCCAATGCACTTTGTAGAATGTGCTGCAAACGTATTAACTAACTCCGATTCTTTCGACCCTAAATCTAAAATGGTTGAATTAAAAGCTTGTGCTATTAATGTAGAAAAACTCCCTGAAAAAGTAATCGTTAAAGGAGAAGTCTACAAAGATGGTACTGATACTGAAATTAAAGCTGAAGACATGACTACTACCACCATTAAAGTAGGTAAATAAATAAGGAGTAGATTTAAATGAGCGCAAAAATTAACGATATGTACTACGCATACTCTGCTATCGAAGATATTAAAGAAAAAGGAGAGTACGGTGGAGTAGTAACTACTATCATGAAATACTTATTAGAAGAAGGTATCGTTGACGGTGTTGTTGGTGTAACCGAAGGTCACGATATGTATGATGGTGTACCTATTCTCGTAACTGACCCTGCAGATGTAATTAAAACTGCTGGTTCTGTACACTGTGGTACTTTAAACCTTGCTAAATTCGTATCAAAATACTTAGATGGTGCAAGAGACATGAAACTTGCTGTTGCATGTAAACCTTGTGATGCAATGACCATCAGAGAATTAATGAAAAAAGGTAAAATCATCGAAGATAATGTAATCATGATTGGTGTAAACTGTGGAGGTACTTTCTCACCTGTTCCTACTATGAACATGATTAGAGATGTATATGAATTAGATCCTAAAGATGTTATCAAAGAAGAAATTTCCAAAGGAAAACTTATTATGGAAACTGCTGATGGTGAAAAAGGAATTGCTATTGGTGAGTTAGAAGCACAAGGTTTAGGTAGAAGAGAAAACTGTCAAAGATGTAACCTTAAAATCCCTATTAACGCTGATATGGCATTAGGTAACTGGGGAGTTATTGGTGAATTAGCTGGAAAAGCAACTTTTGTTGAAGTATTCACTGAAAAAGGTGCAGATGTTTTAAGTAAAGTTATTGATGCTGGATTAATCGCTACTGAAGAACCTCTCGAAAAAGGAATTAAAATCAGAGAAAACATTAACAACTTCATGCTCAAAGAGTCCCAAGAGAAAAAAGAAGTTGATTACGCAGGTACCACTGGAGATATTATTGATGTATTCCACATGTATGAAGATGAATTCTCCAAATGTATGAAATGTTACGGTTGTCGTGAAGCATGTCCATTATGTTTCTGTGAAGACTGCTGTCTCGAAGCTGAAGGTCCTGAATGGGTACCTGGTGGATACACTCCTGCAGCTCCTTTCTTCCACTTAACTCGTTTAGTGCACATGGTTGATGCATGTACTAACTGTGGTCAATGTTCCGAAGTATGTCCATGTGAAATCCCTGTAGCTAAAGTATGGAGTACTGTAAACAATAAAGTAAGAGAAATCTATGGATACATTCCTGGTATGGGTACTGATGACCCACTTCCATTCACTGATCATGTATCCAAAGCTAAATGGATTTAAGGGTTCCCCTTTTATCCATTTTATTTTTTTAGCTATAATAATAACAGTGTTATATATTTTTTTAAAAAAATATAAAAAGAGAATTAATTCTCTTTGTTAAATGGTTCACGTTTATTGATTCCATTAAGGAATATCTCTTCAAGTTCTTTTTCACTTTTACCTTCCCTAATATGTGAAATCAATTCTACTAAATTATCATTCCTAAGCAAACAAGGTTTTATTTTTCCATCTGGTGTTATCCTTAATCTAGAACAACTTGCACAGAACTTAGCATTATCAACTGGTTTGACTATTTCGATTTCTCCATCACCAATGTAATATTTTTTACGTCCTTGCATAAACTTACGTTCATGAACCTTATCAGCTATATCAGCTAATTCCTTTTCAATAGAATCTAAAGGATAATGATGTTCTGCACTGAATTCATCGTCATCACAGTTTTCACTTTCGATTAATTCAATCAATTGAAGGATGATTCCATGTTCTTTACAGAATTCGAACATTTCTTTTATTTCATGCACATTTACATCTTTCATTATAACCATGTTTATTTTAACAGGGTATAATCCAACTTCAACGGCTTTTAAGATACCTGACTTAACTTCATTTAGATAATCCATATTTGTTAGATATTTATATGTATCTCTGTTTAATGTGTCTAAACTTACATTGACCCTATTTAATCCTGCATCTTTTAAGTCTTGAGCATATTTTTTAAGCAATACTCCGTTAGTAGTTAATGAAATATCTTTAAAACCAATGCTTGCGATTTTTTCAACAATTTCCACGATATCTTTTCTAACTAATGGATCTCCACCTGAAAGTCTTATTTTTCTAACACCAATTTTTTTAGCTATTTTGCTTATAGTATACATTTCGTCAGGTGTCATTTCATCTTTTGATGAATCCATTCCATCGTGATGACAATAAATGCAGTTTTCATTACATCTATTTGTTATTGTGATTCTTAGTGAAAGGATAGGTCTCTCATATTTATCTTTGACTACATTTTTTAACATATTATCATTCTTCCACTTTGATTTTTAATTCGGTAATTTTTGTATCTACTTTCAAGGAATTTACAATGGCAAAAATTGTTTCTTTTAATATTCCTTGTGTGAATTTGTTAATATCAACAGTATGATTATTTGTTTTAAGTTTAATAGTGGCGTTTTCTAGTTTATCATTTTTGATATTTGAAATGATTACTTCAATTGTTTTAACGTTATCTTCAGTCTTAATAGAATTAATCATTCCTTTAATGGAATTTGAAACAATATTTTTTGTAAAGGTATTTATTTCTATATTTTTATCATTGACTAAAATACTGCATTCAGCATCGATTGGGCTATTATTTGTTTCATTAGGGATTATTAATTCAATGTTTGATATATTTTCAACATCATAATCATCTAAATTCAATGTATTTATCACGCCAAGCACGATTTGTTTTAAATAGTCACTTACAAATCTATTTAATCCCACAACCTTATCATTTATTGATAGATAACTGTGAATATCATCTAATTCATTAACAGTTAACTTTCCTTTACGAATTTCAGATGCAATAGACTCTCCATTATTGAATCCACAATTATTTGCAAATAATGTATTTACTATATCATGGGATCTTTCTTCGATAATGTCAACTAATTCTTTCAAGCCATTATCATCAATAGTGAATGAATCCACTTCTTTAATTGTGTATTCATCGACTACGTCAGGGGAAGTTGCTATTTTTGGATAATTATATTTTTTAAAGCCTTCAATGATAACGAAATCAACGAAATCCATGTGTTTTATTAAAAATAGTAATCTATTTAAATCCATCTCTTTTTTCACATTAAAAAATGTTGTTGAACCAATCCCAACAACAACATTAGACCCTGCTTGTTTATGTTTCCAGGTATCTGTATTCTCTTTATCCATTTCCATAGTGTGATGTGAATGTTTTATTGATGCTACATTGTAGCCTCTCTTTGTAAGTTCTTCAATAACTTTTACTGTCAACGAAGTTTTTCCAGTATTTTTTCTTCCAACTATAGATACTATTTTCATAATATTCTCCCCTTTAATAATATATATTGTAATTGGTATTAATTAAGAATTTCTAAATTATTTATGTGTAGTTACTACACAATTTAGTTAAACCAAAATATTTTATGT
>NZ_JBNMGD010000010.1:0-37181 GCF_050872065.1 Methanobrevibacter sp. | reverse complement strand
CACTAGTACCTAATTCATATTTATCTAAAATTAAATTATGACCTACATCAGTTGCTGTGATAATTCCAATTAATTCATCATTTTCAACAACTGGAAGAGAACTAATTTTATTTTCCATTAACTTTTCAAATGCAAAGACTACATCAACATCTGAAGTAATAGTTAATACATCAGATGTCATTATTTCCCTAACTTTCTTATTTAACATCATTAACACCTACAAATTTTTCCAAAATATAATTCACCATGATATTACTTGTTTCATTAATATCAAGATTATTAATTATATGAGAATCATAAAATTCTGCTTGTTCAAGTAAAAAATCTTGAATTTTTCTGATTGAATCGAAATTATTCATATAATCATCAAGAGATCTTTTTACCCATGGCTGACTACATCTCAAATAAAAACGTTGCTTATGTAACTCTTCATCATCAACAGATAATGAAAACATAATAATATTATTATTTTCCATTAAATCTTTACTAATAAAACCTGGAATGATATGCACTCCTTCAATAATAATACTAATACCCTCTTTAATAGATCGTTCAATAATCGCTTCAATTCCCAGATTAACAACTTCAGCCTGAGTAATAAAACCCTCAATAACCTTATCCATCTTAACAGAGGGAATTTTTATACTTTCATAAGCATCATAACTAGACTTATGAATTACTGGACTTAATTCATTAGAAACAATTTTACGCATTACTTCACGAATCATATCAGTACTTATAATATTATTTAATCTTAATCTCTTAGCTAATTCAAATGCTATTGAAGAAGTACCTACTCCAGAAGCACCACCAATAAGAATAATTAATGGTTTTTTAGAGTTTCTAAGTAATCTCAGATTCTTATATTTTTCTGCAATTTTTGGATTAACCCCGTTTAAATGATCTAATACAATGTTTGCTAATTCCTCACGGGAAATAACAACTAAACCTTTTTTAATTAATTCATCTTCAATTTCACTAGCTAACTCATATGCCCTTTGAGGTCCAATATAAGAAATATTGAGTGAACGAGAGATGATACCCTTAGAAAATGGTTCTTTGTACTCCTCACCATCAACATAACTAGTAACCCAAATCATAAAAATCACATTATAGTTATTAGATTAATGTTAAATAAAAGTTTTTATTTGAATTTCTAGAAAGAAAATAAAATTACAGTAACTAAATAAAAACAGATAAAAAATAAAAAAAGAGAGAATAAATAACTTATTCATCTAAAGAGATAATGTCTATGTCATAATTTGATCCATCTTTAATATCAATTAAGACAGCACCATTATCTTTAAGCATACCAGGATTTGCTACATCAGTAGTTGTTCCAATTTTACTAAGTGATTTAGCTTCATGTATATGACCACAAAGACTGATTTCAGGCTCGAATTCATGAATAGATTTTAAAATTCCAGAACTACCTACATGTTCACCATTAGCAACTCTGTCAGCTTCAGTATTGAATGGTGGTGCATGAGTAGCTAAAATTTTTATTTTAGGAACTTCAGAATTGTATACATAATCATAATTTGCTAATAAATCATAAACTGACCTGTAAATATGATCATCGTCTGTTTCACCAGGTGTGTCAAATGGAGTTGGGTTAGAACCTCCATAACCAAATAATATTGCATCACCATAAGCAACAATGTTGTTGTGAAGACAAAATGCTACATTATTAATAGAGTTACATATTCCATTAGGATCACAATTACCTGGAATAGCGATTACATCAACGTCATATTCATATATTTTATTAATGAATGTTTCTACAAAATCTAAAGGACCGAAATCAGTAATATCTCCAAGAATTAAAACTAAATCAATATCATTATTACTTAAATAAGTATATAAATTCTCGTTTTCTTCGCCATGAATATCGCTTATTGCTAAAATTTTTGTCATTAAACTCACCTAATCATTTAAAAAGAAATATCCCATTTCTTTTAAACCAGATTTAAGGTCTTCTTGATCGCCATGTACTTGAATAGTTACATCATCATCAAATTCAATGATTAAACCATTCCATTCTGCAATTTCTTGAACTCTTTCTTCTGCTAAAGGAACTTTTAAATTGACTCTACCCGTAGTTAAGCCAGGAGGAGTATTTACTAAGAATTTTGACCTAGATTTAGCAAATTCGAATACCTTTTCACCTTTCATGGATCGTTTTAATAAATCAAGCCAATAATCAACATATTCTTCATCATTTTCTTCTTCAGCAATACTTAAAAGAATTCCTTGAATCTTATTTAAATCCATTTCTGCTTTAGCTAAACCATTGATCAATTCAGGATGGGAAGGATCTCTTTTATATGAACTAATTGAAGATCTAATTAATCCCATCTCAGGGTTAATTCCCTTAGGTATTTCATAACCTTTTTTTGTTAAATCTATTATAAGATGTTGGAGAACTAACCAATTTTGTTCAGATGGTAAACTCATAAATGTCCACCTATAATTTTTAAAGTAGTATGATTAATTTTTGCATCTGCTTCTTTTAATTCATCTTCAATTTCTGAAATACTTGAATAAGAGTCTAAGAATAAAACATGATGAGTAGAAGTACCAGCAATGTTTAAAATAGCTATTTCATCACTAGGTTTAAGTTCTCTTTTATCAATAGTTGCTTTAAACTGAACATAAGGTTCATATTCTTCTGGAAGGTCAGAATATTTGAATATTCCATCTAATGTTGCTACAAACATAATTTTCACCTCTATTTATATAACATTTATTCATTTCTATATCATCATATATAAATATACTTACGAATTATTCGTAAAAATACAAACAAAAAAAATAAAATAAAAAAAAGATTATCAATACTGATAATAATATCCGAAATGTGTTTTTAATGTCTAAAAAAAAATAAAAATAAAAGGATTAAAAATCCTTAAATTTATTCACCTAATGCTTTTTTAATAGCAGGGGTTGCATCAATTTTTTGAGCATCAAAGGTTAACTCATCAGCTGATAATCCCATAGCTAATCCGTATAATTGAGCTAAGTGGAATACAGGAATAGCAAAGTCAGTTCCGTATCTTTCATTTACTTCAACTTGACCTTGGTCAAATTGCATGTGACAGAAAGGACATACGTTAACAATTGCATCTACACCAGCTGCAGACATGTTATCGAGTTTTTCTTTAGTGAAACTTGCGGTTACATCGATGTCTCTAGCTCTTAAACCTCCACCTGCACCACAACACATCATTTTGTCTTTGTAGTCTACAGATTTAGCACCAGTAATTTCAACGAGATCATCTAAAATAGATGGGTTTTCAGCTTGATCTTCAATACCGATAGTAGCAGTAGGTTTTAAGAAGTGGCATCCGTAGTGAACAGCAACATTTAAATCTAAAGGTTTTTCAATGAGAGAAGCTAATTTTTCAAATCCAACATCGTCTCTTAAAATTTGAGCGAAGTGTTTTACATTAATAGTTCCTTTGTATTCTCTTCCGATTTCAGCTAAGTTTTCATTGATTTTAGCTCTTTTATCTTCATCTTCATGTAACATATGATTACATTCAAATAATGAACCGAAACAACCATTACATTCGGTCATAATGTCTGCACCCATATCTTCAGCAAGAGTCAAGTTACGAGCTGCGATAGTAGCCCAGGTTTCTTCATCAAAAGAACCGAACACACCAGGAGCAGGACAACAAGAAGCTCCTTCCATATCTTTTAATTCAATATCTAATGCTTCAAATAATTTTCTGGTAGCTTTTTCAACACCAGGATAACGGTTGTTCATAATACAACCTAAGAAGTATGCAATTTCCATATTATAACTCTCCTCATAAATCTATTCTTTTAATCCGCCGGTTGCTTCATCGTAACCAATTAATTCATCGAAAGCGGTAAGTTTACATAATTTTTGTACTTCAGCTAATGCTTCAGGATAAGCATGAGTTGTAGGTGGTACTTCAGAAAGACCAATTTTTGCTCTTAAAGCTTTTACATCATCGTTAATAGGTACTGCGTGACCAGTATTTAATACAAATACACCAGTCATTTTGTGAGCTTTAGCCATGTATCCTGCATGTGCAGCGATGTTACGTGCTTTTTTGATAATTTCTACAATTTTAACACTTCTTAAACATCTTTCTTGGCAGGTGTAACAAGTAGTACACATCCATAAAGCATCGTCAGAAATAACTTCTTCTTTTAAACCTAATAAACATTTTCTGACAATTTGTCTTACTTTATAAGGAGTTCTTCTTCCAGATGGGCAACTACCACTACAGGTACCACATTGGAAACAGTGTTTTACAGTTTCAATTCCAGAGTCAATGAACTCAGCGGTGAAATCTGGATCACGATTACTATCATTTAATAATTCTTTATCAGTTAATAAAGTCATAGTATCTCTCTTTTTATCTTTATCATTTGAATTTTCTTCAACTTCCTCAACAACATCTTCGTCAGTTGTTTCTTCTTCATCTTCGATAGTTTCAACTTCTTCAACAACAACTTCAGGTTCTTCTAAAGTTGCTTCTTCGCTAGCTTCAACTTTTTCCACAATTTCTTCAGATGAATCTTCTACAATTTCGATGTCTTTTCTGAAAGTTAAATCTTTTTTACTGTCTTCTGCTTTAGAAGATACAGTATTGTTCATTTTTGAAGATGTAACTTTGACATCATTAGATGTGTTTGATACATCATTATTGATGTCTGTTTCTTCATTATCTATGTTTCCTTTAAATAAGGATTTAAGACGATTTATTATAGACATTAAAAACACACCTCGGATAATCATTGGAGTATTTCCTCAAATCCTTAATTATATTCTTTAAAAAACCATATATAAAGGTTACTAAATTTTCTGATAGTGTAATCAAAAAGATTACAACTAATGAAAAATTTTTATAAACCTAAAGATACAATAATAAAATAAAAAGCAAATAGGGAAGAAACAAATGATAAAAAGATTTGAAATTAAATCACATGATGGACCTGGAAGAGTCGGAAAAGTCGATGGTACACTTACACCAAAAATATTTTTTAAAGATGAATTAAAAATAGCACCCAACCAAGGATCAGCACATAATATAGACCATGAAATTGCAGAATTTAATGTAAAAGAAACATTAAGACTTGCACAAGAAAATGTTGATGATTGTGATATTGCAGTAATTCAAGGTTCAAAATATATTGATTTAAGAATTGAATGTCTAAAAAAACTAGAAGAAATTGGATATAATGGATTTATAATAGCTAATGGTGATGCATTACTAACTAATTCAAGAGAACTTGTCGATATTATTATATCACTTAAAAAAGAAGCGAAAAAAACAAGTTACTTCATATTCCCCTTTGCAGAATTATCATTCATGCCAATTTTAACATATATGGGAATTGATGGATTCCTTGCAGACTCTGCAAATTATTATAGTTACTTAAACGTCCTACAAACCCCAACTAAGTCATATGATTTAAATAACTATCCTATTTATGATAATATTTCACAAGAGGATTTGGAAAAAAAGAATCTTAAAAATATGGAATTCGTAATAAAAGAAATCCATGCACACATGAAAAATAGATCTTTGAGAAATCTTGTAGAAGAGCGTTCAGGCACAACCCCACAAAACATCACAACTTTAAAGATACTTGATAAAAATTACATGGATTATTTATTAGAATATACACAAATATTCTAGAATTTTAATGAAGAAATAATGTTTTTGAACTCACGCTCTGACTCGCCTGAAACATCTAGTGTCCTTAGTTCAAAAATATAAATCTCTTTTTTTTCAATGAAAACGTAAGTATGGATATCAAAGTTAATTTCAGGAGTATCCATATTTGCATGAACTTTAATAGCATCCTTACCTGCAATCTGAATAAAATCAGAAGATATAATAACCCCACCATCATCAGAGATTACATCTTCCATGAAAATTTTATAATCATCAAGATTTGTAGCAGTTGGAAATGTTACTGCATTGAATAAATTATTTTCTCCTTTGGATAATGTTGCAATACAATCAGGATTAGATAATATATCTGCTTTTTCAACTTCCCAACTATCAGGATATTCAAAAACAATTTTACCTGTGTTAAATGTTCTCATAAATCATTCCTCTTTTTTTGATGAAACTTCAATGGTTTCAGGTTCTTCTTCAATAGTGTCAATATATTTGGAAAAGGGTTCTGGAAGTTTAGGCATTACTTCTTTTAAGATTTCAGCAGCATCAAGCTCTAAAGCCTGTCCTGAAAGCAACTGTTCAACATCAAAGTCAAAATCAAATGGTTTGAGTAAATCATCTGTAGGAACCCTTAAGTTAATCCTGTTTTTATTTAATATCATTTTAAGAGTGCTAGTGTTTCTAATTTGTTCGTTCATATCCTCAACAGTGCTGTTTATTTCATATGCTATAGCCTTATTCTTCTCATTTACATCATGTTTAGATTTTTCAATAGATTTTTCTAAATCTCCAACAAGCTGAGCATTTCTTCTATTGATGTTATCTCTTGCTTCATCAATAACCACATTAATTGCATTTAAAATGGATTTATTTAACTCAACATTATAAGCTAAAATCATTTTATTTTTATAATCCAATTCCTTAAAAATAGCTACTCTTTCATCATCAATTCTAGTAATCTTTTTATTTAATTCATGAACTTCATCTTTTGCCTTTAAAAGTTCATCTTTATATGAAATTTGTTCTTTAAGAGAATCAACATCATCAAAAAAAGACTCTTTAAGAGCTTGAATTTGATTATTCAATTCTTCGATTTCAGCATCCTTTGCTTCAATCTTATGATAAAATTCATCGAGTTTTGAATCAGAAAATTGATTGTTAAGTAATGATTCATATTCACTTTGTGTTAATACTTTCACTAACTCATTATCTTCAAAGGGATCTTCCTTTTTGAGACTCACTTGTTTTTGTTGAGATTCTTTTTCAACAGTGTTTCCCTCTTTATCTTTACTAGTATATTTTTTAGTATAAACTCTAACAGTTCTAAATTCCTCATTATCCATCAATGACACCCACTCTATAATAATAAATAGATTAGTTTAATTTAAATAGTTAATGCTTAAGAGTGTCCATAAAAACTCAAAAATTATTTTTAAATAAAAAAAAATAAATTTCATTACACCTATTCAAATAGAAAAAGAAAACATCAGTTAATCAAACTTCTATTTTTTAATTCAATATTGATTAATTTATCTTCATCTAAATCATAGCTATCAAAGTCAATACCATTAATCGCTAAATTATCATAAGTTCTATAATATAATATCCCTTTATCTAAATTCATACAAGAAGAATAAATTGTGTATTCATAATTATCAGAACTAACTAAAGTAGCTCCTTTTGGTTGCTCTACTGAATTTAAAATGTGGAAAAACTGATTAACAGAAGATACCTCATCATCATTAGCTATTGAATTTTGAGATACAAAAACTGCCTTTACAAATCTGGACATAGAAGAGTAATCTCCTGGAAGACCAAGTCCACCCATACCTCTAGAATAATCTAATAAAGGATAATCTTTGGTAAAATGATTTGTTGCATTCTTATTTGAAACATGAATATAATTATTTAAATTAAATAACTGCATATCAAATGTAGGATTGTTGGTTAAAATATCAACAGGATTATCAAAAATAGTTAATCCATCTTTAGTATATTCAACAACAATAGATCTATTTTTATCAGCTACCATCCAATGCAATGGAGAAACTGGAAGAGTTTCATTAAATGAAGTGTTTAACATATTCAGATTTTTAATAATGTCATATGCTTGATCTACATTATCACATTTACCCAAAATAAAAGGAATAAATTCAAACTCTGCCAAATTTGTTTTGCTAGATTCTGTTTTTTCACTATATTCTGCATAACCATCAAAGTTCAAACCTGCCATAGCCAAACCTTTCTCATTAAAAGCATCATAATATAAAGGATAACTATCAATACCCGCTGTAATACCTAATATTGCATGATGATTATCCAAAGAATCTTCATTTTTAAAATCTAACTTATAATTTCTAGGTGTTAGTGTGACTCTTTCATTATACGAAATTTCATAATCAAAATTACGACCAAAATAATGGTCTTTAGATTCAAATCTTGCTGCAGTACACATATCAATCACTACAAATAATTATTAGACAAACAACTATAAAAAAGTTTTAAACAAGAAAATAGAAAATTTTATGATTTATCCTAAAAAAAGAAAAAAAGAAAAAAATTAGTTAACTTTTTCTTTTTCAATCCATAATAACATTGCTTCTTCAATAGCTTTTGAATACCATCCAGTTTTAAATAACATCTTACTGGAGGCAATTTTGCGAAAATCCAAGTCAATATCATTATTGATACTAATTGTAACACGCCTGTTTCGAGTCATAAAAATAGATAGTGCATACATGTTAATAAATGTTTTAGTGCTGTATTAAAGCAGTTTTATATACAATTTTTAATATTGAAATTATAACTAATAATCAATCTAAAGTTTTTAAAACACATAATTTTATCACCAATTAACTAACTCAAAATTATCCTTTGTTTAAAATATTTTTTATGAGAAAGATAGTATGAATACCACACAAATCAAAATCAAATGACAATATTTAAATAACATTAAAATATAAGTATTATACGATGTGAATTAAAGTTCATGTCAAATAATGAAAGGACATCAATCATTTTATAATCTCCAAAATGTTAGAATATATTTCATTAGGGAAGTAGAAATAAATACTGCTTCCCCCTCCCCCCCTTTATTTTTCAAAATTAACAAAATAATACTTTTTTTAACAACTTATCATCGATATAAAATAAAAAGATTTAAATAATTGTAAAATAAAAATAATAATCGATATGATGTAATATTCATATCAAGTTAGATATCAGCCAATCTCTTTTAATCACTGAAAACACCCAAAAGAAAATCCAAAAGAAGTAGGAAAAACAGTACTACTTCTTAATCTCCTTTTTTAAAAATTAAACATCATCAAGAAGTTTAGGGTTTGCTCCTGCAATTTCAACAAGATACTCTGCCTCGACAATGTGAAGTTTTGACGGTATTACAATACAATGAAGAGGACCTCCAAAATCAAAATCAATTAACTCTTTGATTGCTCCAGCCTTAACACAGACATTTTTTGAGCCAACACGTGCAATACCCATAGCCAATGTATTTTCATCAACCAATCCCTCACGATTCAAAGTATCATGAATATTCATCAAATATTCCAAACCCTGGTTAACAGTCATGTAACGGTCATTATGAGCTTGAATATCAAGTAAAACCAATGTATGCAAGTCCATCCTTAAATTTTCCTCAATAGCCTCGTAAGGAGATTTCGGATAAAAATTATAATCCGGAAAAGGAATTGTTGTCACTTTACCAAACTTGTATCCCTGAAGACCTGAAATAGCTGGTGCTGAAGATAAAATGGAAGAACCATGAATCACTTCATACTCAATTCCCTTCTTAGAACATTGAACCAAAAAATCACTGTGAGTAGTTGCAATTAACGGATCGCCCCCAGTAATTAAAGCAACATTTTTTGTTCTAGCTTCCTCAATAAATTTACTTTCCTCTTCAACTTCTCCTCTGACTAAAACCTCAATTTTTTGACCAACTAAATCTTCTATTGCCTCAAAACTTGAACCAAATAATCTAGACGTAAAAAACTCAGCATAAATTTTATCAACACTTCTCAAACATTCTAATCCTTTTAAAGATATATCTTTTTCATCAAATAATCCTAAACCCACTAAATAAAACATATATATTATATAATAATTTAAACATAAAAATACTTTATGAAATGTGTAAAAGTTCCATTAAGACAATTGAATGATGCTCGTATAAAATTAATGGAAAATGGATCAATGAATATGGAATATAGAATAAAAACAGATGGTGATTTTGGCTATATTCCCATAAATGAAAATATCAATAATTATGAAATTGTTGATGTTGAACTAGAACCAATGAAGAAAGTTCCACACAATTTTGCTGAATTACTGGAAGATGAGTTGACTTGTGAAGAAATTGAGAATCTAAGGACTTCTTTTGATACCATAGGAGACATCGTAATTTTAGAGATTCCTGAAAACTTACAGGATAAAAAACAAATCATTGGAGATGCAGCACTTAAATTTACAAAAAGAAAATCAATTTACATGAAAAGAAGTGCAATTAAAGGAACAACACGTGTTCGTGATTTGGAATTTCTATCCGGAGTAGATGATTCAGTTACAATCCACAAAGAACATGGTGCTAGACTAAAATTAGATGTTCGTAAAGTTTATTTCTCACCAAGGCTTGCAACTGAGAGAAAACGAGTCATGCAAAGTGTTAACGATGGTGAAAAAATATTAGACATGTTTTGTGGAATCGGACCATTTCCTATTGTAATTGCTCGAAATAAACAGGTAGATATTACAGCTGTGGACATTAATGAATCTGCAATTGAATATTTAAATGAAAATATCAAATTAAATAAATTAAAAGGTACTATCCAAACTTACTGTGGTGATGTAAGACAAGTTAGCGATAACTTTAACTTCAAATTTGATAGAATAATTATGAACTTACCTGGTCTTGCCTATACTTTCCTTGATGTTGCAGCTAATTTAATTGAAGATGGTGGGATAATCAATTACTATGAGTTTTCAGATTCATATGAACAAGGAATAAAACGATTGACCGATGCCTGTAAAGCAGCAGGAAAAGAAGTTGAAATCATTAATTGTCGCAAAGTCAAATCAACATCTCCCGGAGAATGGCATGTAGCTATTGATGGTAAAATAATCTAAATACATATTTAGAAAAATTTATCAATAAAAAACACACATAATAAACACTAACCCTTGATATAAAAAATACATTTAAACATATCATAAAAAATGCGGAAGTGATACCATGACTTATAAATGGCAGATAGGTGATCCTGCAGATTGGGGAGATGGTTTTACCACTCCTGACCTCCCATATATGGAATATCTTGACGATTCTGACTACGATGACTATTATGACTCCAACAACTATGCAGATTCAAAAATGGAAGAAGCTGAAAAAATATCTTATAAAGCTTGGAACCTAAGAAATGAAAATAAATATGAAGAAGCATTAGTTTTAACCAATCAAGCTATCAAACTAGACCCTCATCATTTTAATCACCTTAACCGAAAAGGAATAATCTTAGAAGATTTAAGAAGATATAAAGAATCCCTAAATTTCTATAACAAAGCATTATCACTAAAAAGAACCAAAACCATATTAAACAATAAAGCATATTGCATACTTTCATTAATAAAAAAGAGATACACATATGAAATATCAAACAATGATGCTTTAAATCTTATAAATGAAGCATTAAGCATACTTTCAAGTGATAAAGACAACTCAGAATTTTTAATTGAAAAAGGACATATTTTAAGGGATATAGGTTCACCCATAAAGGCACATATTTGTTATTTACTTTCAAAGAAAAAGTTTAATGAAATAAATAAAATAGAAAAAGAATTAAATGATGTGAAGTTAGGTTATGAGACATTAATCAACATTACAGGTATCCAACATTATCATGGTCTTGCACCATTTAAAGAAGGTGAATGTGTGAAACTAATTAAAGAACCTGACAATGAATGTGATAAAAATGCAATACGAGTTGAAATAGATAACCAAACAGTAGGTTATGTTGCAAATAGCCCATATACTTTAATTAAAGAGGCAAAAAGTGCAAGCGACATAAAACATATGAACATTAAAGGTGCAAAAGTGCTTTTTATAATAGACAATTATGTGATTGCAAAAGTATTTTGAATACATTAATTAAAAAAAAGAGCCTGTAAATTTTACAGACTCAAATAACTTCCTATTAAAAAATTAGGAATTAATCTTTTTCAAAGAATAGGTTGCATTAGAAACAATATCCAAATCCTCCCCACCAATCACCGCAAAACCTGTTGCATTGTCACCTTTCAAATTGATAGCCTTTAACGCAATATAATATTCTCCAGAAGTAGTATTTCCTCCAATTATTTTAATATCACTCTCATTAACGTAAATTGCTCCATCACCTACTCCTTCTCCAACATCAAATATACTCTCAAATAATGGGACCGCATCGTTTGAAGAAGATTCCGTATCAGATGAGAAAATTTCTGTCATATTAACTGAAATAGATGAATCCACAATAATAATTCCATTTAACTCATTGGAATAATTTCCCCTATTTTTATATGCTAATAACTTAACATAACCATCAGGTCCATTGTAATCCTCAAATCCATAGTCAGCACTATTCAATTTTGTTAATGTACTTCCTACAGGAACTTCCATTGTAAATCCATCTAATGTGGCATTTGTATATTCTATATGATCATTGTTAAAAACTAAAAAAGCAGATATTCCTGCTATTTCTATTACTACAATTATTATTAAAGCCATTAGTAATTTTTTTATTATCCATTAAAAAACCCCCATATAATATATATTTAAATTATTTATTCTATGTCCATATTATATGTTTATATATAAGTACACATCATAATCAAATTTTTTAGAGATAAATTTTTCCAGCATATTCTAAAATATATTAAATGGATAAATTTTGAAAAAATAAGTATCAATTTAAACTAAAAAAAATAGTATGGAATTATTGTCTAAATTGGATCAATAATCCCTCTTTCGGTAATAATTCCGGTAATCAACTCTTTTGGAGTTATATCAAATGCAGGATTGATTACTTCAGTACCTTCCGGACAAATTCTTGCACCACCATAATATCTGACTTCATCACCATCCCTTTCTTCAATAACAGTGTCAAAGATTGAAATTTCATTATCAAAAGTAGAATATGGAGCAGCCACATAAAATGGAATGTCATGATGTTTAGCAGCAAGAGCCACCATAAATGATCCCACTTTATTTACAACACCCCCACGAGCAATCCTATCTGCACCAATGACTACTTTATCTATTTTTCCCTGTGACATTAGAAATCCTGATGCAACATCCGGAATTAGTTTAACTGGAATATTCTCCTGTTGCATTTCCCATACGCTTAAGCTTGCTCCTTGTCCACGAGGGCGTGTCTCATCACATATCACATTAATGTTTTTACCTTGTTCATGTGCTGCCCGGAATACTCCAAGTGCAGTTCCATAATCAACACATGCAAGAGCTCCAGCATTACAATGAGTTAAAACAGTATCTCCATCATCAATGACTTCAGCACCAAATTTTCCAATTGCCCTGTTTGTTGCCATGTCTTCTTCATACATTTTTAATGCTTCTGCAAGTGGATCTTCACTATTCAAGACTTTATCTACTGCCCAAAACAAGTTTACTGCTGTTGGTCTTGCAGATTTAATTTCTTTAGCAGCTTTATTTAAATCAACACCCTCAATATCTGCAAGTGCCATTCCAAAAGCAGCTGCAACTCCAATAGCTGGAGCTCCACGAACAATCATATCTTTAATTGCTACAATAACATCCTGATAATTGTTACAATAAACATAAGTCAATTCATCAGGAAGTTTAGTTTGATCAATGAGCTTTAATTTATTGTCTTCCCATTCTAGTGTTTTCATATTAACACCTATTAAAAAAAATGAGGCATAATTGGTATGCCTTTTAAAAAAATTAAGCGTTTTCAGTCATAATTGGAACAACTTGTTTTTTACGTGAAACTACACCTTCAAGTAAAACCATATTGTCCTCCAATTTAACACCATATGCCTTTTCAACAAGATCTGCATTTTTTCCAAGAGCAATAACTTGTGAATCGCTGTTTACAATATCAGTGATTAAAAGCATGAATAAATCTAAGTCTTCTTCCTCTATAATTTTATTCATACCTGCTTCTAATTCTTCTTTCATTTCTAAAACATCAGGAATGCTAGCAGTATTTACTTGATTAACAATAGATTTTACATCTTTAAAATCAATTTGTTTTGCATCTAATGCTAAAATTTCTTCAATTGAAAAACTAGTTAAGTCTGTACCTGCTTTAAGCATTTCTAAACCATATTCTTCTGCATCAATTTCAGCAATTTTAGAAAGTTTTTCAACAGCTTTTTTATCATCTTCAGTTGTGGTTGGAGACTTTAAAAGTAAAGTATCAGAAATAATAGCTGATAACATTAAAGTTGCTATTTCTTTTGTAATTTCCACATTGTTTTCTTCATATAACTTAAATAAAATAGTTTCAGTACAACCAAGAGGTTCAAATCTTAAAAATAATGGGTAAAAAGTGTTTAAAGCTAATTTATGATGATCTACAACTTTTAAAATGTTTGCATTTTCCAAATTGTCAACAGATTCTGATGGAGAATTATGATCTACCAAAATAACATTAGCATCATCTTCAACACTTTCTAAAAGTTCAGGTGCATCAATACCCACATAATCTAAAATAAATTCAGTTTCTTTATTAATATTTCCTAATCTATAAGCTTCAGCTTCTTTATTACCTAACTCTTTTTCTAAGTTAGCCATTACTAAACTTGAAGTAATTGAATCACTATCTGGACTTTTATGCCCAAAAACATAAGTTTTAACCATAGTATCTTTCCTCAATAATCAATAAATAAAAATTATATCAATTAATAATATATCTATTTCATCCATATTTAATATTACTATAATTGGATGATTTTAAAAAAATAATGAAATAAAAAAAAAGTATTTAGTAATGACTTTGTGGAGTCATTCCTAAATGATGATCTTCACTTTTCTTACCTGGAATTCCATAAGCATCTGCTCTACATTGAGTGCATGCTCTAAATACAGGAATGATTTCCTCAACTTCTTCTCTGACTTTTTCCATCATGGAACAATCCGGCCTAGTTAAATGTTTCATTTTTCCTAGTGGAATTAAAGGTAAAACATTCATTAAAGCTGCACCACGTTTTTCAACTTCACGAGCAATTTCAACAATATGTTCATAGTTTACCCCCGGAATCAAAACAGAATTAACTTTAACTACCAAACCATTAGCTGCTGCTTTTTCAACGCCTTCTAATTGATTTTTAATTAGAATTTCAACAGCTTCACGACCTTTGTAGACTTTTCCTTCATATTTAATAAATGAATAAATTTCCATAGCAATATCTGGATCAATTGCATTTATGGTAACAGTAACAGAGTTTACTCCAAGTTCAGCAAGTTTATCTGCATACTTTGGAAGTAAAAGCCCATTTGTACTCATACATTTGATTAAATCCGGTTGCTCTTTTGCTAATTTTTCAAAAAATTCAAATGTCTCTTCATTAGCAAGTGAGTCTCCAGGTCCAGCAACTCCTACAACAGCGATTGGACCATCAGCAGTAACATCATTAATATGAGTGATTGCATCATCCGGTTTCATAATACAACTTGTTACACCTGGTCTGTCTTCTTCATTGTTAATATCTCTTGTACAGAAATTACAAAAGATATTACATTTTGGTGCAACGGGTACATGTGCTCTTCCAACTTTATCGTGCATTTTTTCATTGAAACATGGATGTGCTCTTGTAATATGTGCAAATCTTGAACCTTTGTGTTCATTCATAATACCACTACTCCTTATAATTATAACTCTTTTTATTTGTATTGTTACGAACAAATATATACTTTTCTAAATACCTTTGTTCAATTCATCAATATATTCATGTGCCCTTTCAATCCATGCATCTTTAATTAACTCATCAGTAGCTACAACAGTTATAATATCTTCAGTAGATAAATCTTTAATGATTTTAAACCCTTCAGGCAATATCCTGAATACCGCATCATAAATACGTCTTTGTAAATTAGAATGAGGATCATCCACAACCATATCTTTTAAATCCGTATTATCCCCACTGATTTCAAGCTGATATCTATTCGGTTGATAAATTTCATCTCTTGAAAACCTTTTCCATAATTCCTTAAGAATATTCGGAAGATAATTTTCATTATCAATCAAAATTGTTGTAACATCATTCTGTTTATTATATATTAACTTAGCAACATCCTCAAACTTAATAACATTAGAAGTTTTTCTCATTTTAATAGCTAAAATAAATACAGGGTCATCGGGATTTACATAAGCCTTTAAATCATCAACAGAAGAACCAAGAACCAAATCCTGAAAAATCTGTTTAATGATGATTTCATAAACTTCCGCACCTTTCTCATCATAACACTCAACTAACATCAAATCAACCCCTTTGATTATATTTATCTATCATCTTGTCTGTGTCCCATACCAGATACTAAAAGTGCACATCCTACAGCACCGATATGTTGAGAATATTCAGGTACAATAACATCAATTCCCCCTAAAGTTTCACTTACCGCTTCAACAAGACCTGAAATTAAACTTGTTCCTCCTACTTGGATTAAAGGTTCACGAATATCAATTTCTTGAAGTTGCTGTTCGTAAACTTGCTCTGCTACAGAGTGACATGATGCTGCAGCCACATCAGCTTTAGAACCACCAGCAGCTAATGTAGTAACAAGATCTTGAATACCAAATACAATACAATATGAATTCAACATAGCATTTTTCCAATTACCTTGCACTGCAAGAGGTCCTAATTCAGTGATGTCTACATCTAATCTACGGGAAGTCATATCTAAGAATCTTCCAGATGCACCTGCACAAATACCACCCATAGTAAAGTTATCAGGAATACCATTGTTTACTGTAATTACTTTGTTATCCATACCACCTATATCCAATACAGTAGCTTCTCCTTTTTGACAATCTGCTAAGTATACTGCACCTTTAGCATTAACGGATAATTCTTCTTGGACAAGTTCAGCTTTGAACTTTTCTCCCATTGTAAACCTACCATAACCTGTAGTTCCAAGACCATCAATATCATCAAAAGTATAACCTGTACCCTCAAATGCCTCAGCAGCAGCAATATTTGCAGATTCAATGATATCTTTAGTGGATGTCCAACCAGTTCCAATAACTTTGTTGTTTTCCATGAGTACTGCTTTTGTAGTTGTTGAACCTGAATCTAAACCAAGAGTAAGACCTTCTTGTTTTTCACGAGCAAGAATATTTCTACGAGTAACAGTAGTAGCTAATGCTTCCATACGGATGAATAATTCATCTGCTTTTGTTCTTTCAGTAAATGAATAGGTAACTACTGGAATACGTGTATTATTTTGTATGAATCTTCTTACTTCATTTCTTACTAATGCTCCCTCTGCACATCTAAAACAAGTTGCAATAAATACTGCATCAGGTTTACATCTGCCTTCTACAATAGCCATTGCTCTTGCAATCATTAACTTTAAACTTGAGCTTTGAGCTGAAAATCCAAATTTTACATAAGATTCATCAATATAATCTAAATCTATTTCAGGAAGAATAATTTCAGCACCAAATTTATTTGCAGCCTTTTCAATTTCTTTTTGAATTCCACTGTATTCTGTTCCACATGAAACTAAAGCAATTTTTACCATTATTATTACTCCTCATCAGTATTTTCAAGTGAATCTACAAATTCATTAATTGCATTCACCATAACATAAGTTTCATCTTGATTATCAGGATATTTTAATTCTAAAACTGGAATACCTTTGTTTCTAAGTAAAAATATTGATAATTCATTAGTTCTTGCACATCCGATACAACCAAAACCATATGGAGCACCGTCAACTATAATAGCTGCTTCAGCCTCATCTATGAGTGGTCCAATAATAGACATTCTTCCACGTACACCTGAAGGAACTTCAATAGCTGCGTATTTAAGTCCCATAAGTGGGTCTTCTTCTGTAATGTTCATTGGTGGAGAATCAATCTCCGGATCTTTAATTTTTTGTCTAATCTGTTTTTGAAGAACTAAAGGAGTATGACCTTTTCTTTCTAATAAATCTGCTAATATTAATGAATTTGGAGGATAAATAGCGATTTTAACCATAATTTCACCTACTCTTTTTTGTCTAAACATTCATTCATGATTTCTTTAAATTTGTCAACATCAATTGGTTTTTTCTCTTCGATTTCAACTTCTTTAGGATTTTCTAAAGCTTCTGAAACAAAACCAAGTATTCTATACTCTTTTTCCATTTGGTGGAAACCTTCCCTTGGACCAAACCTATGGCCCCTACACCTTCTAGGATCACCAGGGGCAAATCCTCTTTCTTTTGTAAAAATATGGTTAGGATCAAGCTTTCTAATCTCTTTAATAGCTTTATAAACATCTTTACTTTTTCCACTAACCATAGCTCCATAACAAGTGTTTTTAATAGTAAGCGGCAAATCAAGCATGTGAAACTCATTAACAATTTGCTGTTCACTTACATGAGCTCCAGGCCCAATAAAAATCATACGAGTAATTACATCTGGGTCCCAATCTTCTGTACCTAAATCAGGACTCATTGTTAGATTCGGCAACATACACCACAACTCCTTCTTTTAATTTTTCAATACGATCATAATCAGAAGTAACATCACCAATTATATTTGTCGCTTCAAAAGTTTCAGCAGTTGGTCCAAAATCAGAATTATCTTCAAACCTGATACCTATTAAACCAGCATTTTTTGAAGCCATATTAGTAATTCCAATTTGGCCTCTTATATTTTTACCAACAGGATTATTTTCCGGAACTAAACCCTTAGCTGCTTTTCTATCCCCTTCAAAAATTACAATATGCATTCCAGGCACTGCGAAGTGAATTTTAAGTTGACCAATTGGATTTTCTAAAAGACCGGATAATAATTTAAAGTACCTTACAGATCTTGGAGCATTATCAACGAACTTGATTGTACATAAATCCTCTCTTTTAATAGCCTTAGTAATAACCTTACCCTCTTTTAGAATATCAATTGTATGTTGAGGATTTTGCTCAACAATAACTGCATCATCATCAACAAGCCCATCAATCATGTGCTCAACACCTGCAGCAGAAAGCAATTCACTGGCTTCTGCTTGAGTTTTATTTAACAGCATTAATCTGTTTTGTTTAGATTTAACTGTAATAAATTCATTTTCTTTTGCAACATCAATAAGCTCCATACCATCCACTACTCTTCCAACAGCAGTATGATTTGGGGACAAAACTCTGTTTTCACGATAAATGAAAAGTTTTCCAACACCTACTCCATCATTTCTAACTGTGATTGTCCCTCTATTTCTTTTAGTTGTGTGCTCTTTAGGCTTTTTAAGGCTAGCTAATTCATAAAAACCTAAAAAGGTCTCACTTTCATATGAAACCTGCATTTTACCATCTTTAATAAGTGAGAATAAATGTTCCACACAAACAGGGGACTCTTCATCAATATCAAAAGATATATAAGTGTATAATTCATTACCTTCTTCTAAAACAGTATTTAAATCAGATACAGATACCATATCCGTTGTTGTACTTCTCTCAATAATCGGTTCAATACCAATTATTGAATCATCATCGGTTAAATTATCTAAAGTTTTTTTACCACCAACAACATGGGCAAAAATACCTTTATTAAACTTAGGTACACTATAAACATTAGTAGTATTCTCTTTAAGTAATATTAAATGAGTGGACTCATTACTAAAACTAGATAAACTTAAAACCACATCTCCTTCATAATATTTATATTCATCAGAAGTTGGTTCCAAATCAGTTACAATAGGACCAATAGCCACTTCAGTTGTAGTAGACCATCTGATATTTAAATCAACAAATTCATCATATTGATTTTTCCAAACATCAACAAGTGGTTTAGCCTCATCAGATTCATCTAATTGGATAACGATGAAACCTTTATTAGTTTTAAGCTTATACTTACTAATATTTTTTTCAAGCTCCTTTTTACCCTTAATTAAACAAACAATACAACCCGGAGTATATGGGGCATTAGTTTCCTCAATTACATCTCGAATTGTGGAATTCTCCGCCACGTCCATTTCTTCTCCATTAATTTTTATTAACATACAATCTCCTAATAAGAATTTTAAATAATATTAAATATTTATAATCTTTTCATATATTAAAATATTCGCTCAATAACAAAAAATTATATTATAAACAAAATAATAACAATAGAACAAGGAGGGAAAAAATGGACATCACTAAAAAACATATTATTTTAACATTAGTTATTTTAATAATAGCACTTGGTGCTGTTTCAGTAGCTAGTGCATATACAGGAACCGGTTTTTCACATGATATTCCAACTTCAAAATATAATGGTCTTTCAGATTCAGATATCCTAAACAAATACAACAAAACAGATTGTCATGTAGAAGAAACTGGTATTTGTACTAAGGTTGTTGATGGAGACACTATCTATTTAGATAATGGCAAAAAAATACGTTTTGTCGGAGTAAATACCCCTGAAAGAGGTGTTGATGGTTATAGCACTTCCAAGGAGTTTGTTCAAAAATTATGTTTAAACAAAGAAGTAGGTATTGATATCGATAATTCGAAATACACTGATCGTTATGGTAGGACATTAGCCGTCGTTATTGTTGATGGAAAAAATGTTAATGAAATGCTTTTAAAAGAAGGGCTTGCTGAAATAATGTACATGCCACCTAGTGAATTTAACCCATTTGAATGGGGGACTGACAGCACACATGTAGATACTACACATAGCTCATCTTCAACAACTACCAGTCCATCAAGTGCAGAATCTACAGCTTCATCAGATTCTGCTAACTACATTGGCAATGCAAATTCAGGAAAATTCCATGTTGCTGGTTGTACTGGTGCTAATCGTATGTCTGAAAACAATAAAGTATTCTTTTCAAGTAGAGATGATGCAATAAATCAAGGATATACACCGTGTAAAATGTGTAATCCTTAACTCTTCTTTTTTTATTATAAAAATAATTTTAAAAAATGTAACAATTAAACTATTTAAACATGACAATAGGTTAAAAAAAATAGTAAATATGAGGAAGTCAAATATCCTCAAAGTAAATTTATCTAAAAATAAAAACAGGATTTTTTTCTTGATTGAAGACTTCCAGTTGTTCATCACCATAATTCAAATATAAACAATTAGAGTCAGTTACTTCACCAACAACTGCTGCTTCAATTGAATATTTATCAAGATACTCTTTAATATATTCGCATTTATCTTCACTTGCAGTAAACACAAAACCTGAACCTGGATATGATCTAAGCCAATCTAGCCAAGAAACTGCCTCATTTCTTGGAATCTCTTCCAAATTAACAACTGCTCCTTTTTTAGAAGTTTCTAAAAGCATTTCTAAGGTTCCTAAAATTCCAGGATTTGATATATCCTTTCCAGATTTTATATAATCATGTTCTGCTAAATATTGAACAGCAGTAATCTGATCTCTGACAATCTGTGCATCCTTATTGTAAGTTGTATCCCAATTCAGGCTAAACATCTCGTGAGGTTTTCCATCAAGATCAATTGCAACAATTATTTTGTCTCCAATTTCTGCTCCAAAACTTGTTATAATCTTATCTTTTTGAGCTATTCCAACAATAGCTACTCCTAATGAGTCAACTTCGCCATCAGGATGTAAATGTCCACCAACCATCGGAACACCAAACTTTAAGCATCCATCTTTGATACCTTTTAGTAAGTCTTCATAAATATCATCGTTAGATATAGACATAATATTAACCATAGCCAATGGTTTTCCACCCATTGCCGCAATATCATTCACATTTACTAAAACAGAACAATATCCTGCCCAATATGGATTTATGTTCATAATGTCTCCCCAAATACCATCAGCTGCAATAAGCATTACCTGATTATTTCCAATGTCGATAGCTGAAGCATCATCACCAATGTCAATTACAACATCACCTGAAACATTATATGATTCCTCCAAAAGAGAAATTACATTATTAATAGAACTTTTACGAGATACTCCTTTAAACTCTTGAATTTCTTTAACAAGATTTTTAAAATCCAAAGATTACACTTCCTAACTATTTAATATAACTTATTTTATATTCACAATTAATATTATTTATTATTTCAATTATTTTATCTCGAACTTCACCAATGCTTGAATAATCAAATGATTCCTGTACACCGTTAAACATTATCTTTTTAATATCTCTACCAACAATATCATCAAAACCACTTTCAACTTCAAAAATGATAGAATTTTTAACCTTAAATCCATCTTCCACAACCTTATCCAAATCCCCATCAGTTATTCCAATTATAGGCATATCAAATCTATAAAGTATATCAGAAGATATTAAAGTAGTATCATCACCCACACAAATTACCATAGAAGAATCAATGAATCGATATACATCTTCACCTGCGTGGTCTAAAAATGAAATTTTAAAATTATTAAGCTTATTTGTTGAAATTACTCTTGGTGTGACTTTCGCATGTCTTAAAAGACCAGTCTTTATAACTGCTGATTCCAAATCGACTTCACCTAATTTTTCAAGGCCATGTTGTTTTAGTTCACCACCCACTATATCAACAATATGATTATCACGAGCTATTAATATAAGTTTATCAGAGTTTGTTTTGCCTATAATAACACTATTGACCATGATATTTTCACCAGGACTTACTCCATGAACAATTCTTTGATTAACACCAACATTATCTTGCTTAATGTGGTTTTCATAGACCTCCTCAGGATACACAATTGATAAGTTTAATTTT
This sequence comes from Methanobrevibacter sp., assembly GCF_050872065.1. Classification (GTDB taxonomy): domain Archaea; phylum Methanobacteriota; class Methanobacteria; order Methanobacteriales; family Methanobacteriaceae; genus Methanocatella. The sequence continues at coordinate 14,590 of NZ_JBNMGD010000010.1, read as the reverse complement.
TCTGATAACTCATCCACAATCTCTAACTTATTATTCCAAGGGATAATACTACCATCTTCTTCACCCGGTCGTTCAATTTGAACTATTGGAATATTATTCTCCCCAATTTTATTAATATAGTGATTATACACTTTATATCCGAAAACTTGACCTGTAACGTCAGATTTTCCATAATTAATTAAAAAAATCAAATCAACATTATCATCATAGAAAATCTTTAAAGAATCGCTGGGAACTAATTTACGTGTTATATCAATTATACCCTCTAAGCTAGCATCAATGACTGCAGTTCTACCCATTGTACCTCCAAGCCTTACTGAAACATCCCCATAATTTTTAAGCAAGTTAATTAGTTTTAATGCATATCCTGAATCAATAATATTAGGACCATGAACAACGATACCTATTCTCATTTGCCCACCTTAATCCTTTTTTTAAATATTCTTGATCCACAAATCTCACAGTCATCAAACGGATAATCTTCACTGTATTCTTTTTTACATCCTTCGCAAACTTTTTTCCAATTATAAACTTCTTTAATACCTTCAGTTATAACCCCGGAATAAGGAATCCTCAATATCTTCAAAGTATTCTGGATAGTATAATCATCAGTAATTACCATTACGTTTCTACCTTCTTTTGAAAACATGTATGCAAGTGAAATTAATTTTTTATCCGGTAAAGACAACCTTAAAATATCACCAGACTCAGATATAATTTCATTAACACAATTTACATATTTATTTGGGACTTCATGTATAGTTAATTTACACTCATCAATAGCCATGTCAAATGTTAATCTAGATTCAAAATCTTTAATTTCAGCAGTGATTTCTGGAACTGTGAAATTATTGTTAGAAGTCAATTCAAATCCATTAATAAAAGCAGAAGCATCTAATACATAACAAATTTCCATGTAACTATATTAAATTTTATGAATTAATAAAGTTTAGTAATTGAAAGAAAGTAAAATAACACTTTAAATTAAGCTATAAAGTTTATAACAATCTTAATAATGCAATATAATGATATTATAATGAATTTTTAAGGGATTTGGAATAGATTTGGGACAATATTGGAAAAATCTATTTAAATTTAAATAAAAAAATTTGATATTATCAAAAATTGGAGGAATATGAAAATGGAAATTCATAATGAAATCAACAATGATATCAAATTTCTTACGAAATCAGAAATTCGGCTAAAAATACTAAGTGAACTAGAAAATAATCCCAATAGCATACATGAACTTGTTAAAAAGACTAAAATAACATATAGCTCTGTATCAAGCAACATCTCAAAATTAGAACATAATAACTACATTAAAAAAATAAAATCAAAATACTACTTAAATCCAATGACCAAAATCTATTACCAAACATTGATGGACTTTAAGAAAAGTGTGGAAATAATAAATAATTATAGTGAATTCTGGAACAAACACGACCTAAACCAAATAAATATAGACTCTTTAAGAAATATCACTGATTTAAAAGATTCTCAATTAGTAGAAACAACATCACTTGATATCTACAAAACCCATAATGCCATAAAAACTCAAATAATGGAATCAAAATCACTTAAAGCCATATTTCCATACTTACATCCAGAATATCCTCAATTAATCGAAAATATCTTAAAAGATAACGGGAAAGTTGAGATAATAGTTCCAAAAAGTATCTTTCGTGCAATTATATCCAAAATTGATACTAAAATCAAACAAAATGCAATCAGTGATAAAAACTTGATTATTTATCCTGTCGAAAATAATTTGAAGATATATCTAACAATTTGTGATAAATCAATGAGCTTCGGACTATTTAAAAATGATGAAAGTTTCGATCAAAACAGAATATTAATTTCAAATACTAAAAAATCTAAAACATGGGCAGAAGACTTATTTGAAAATATAAAGTGTGATGTGATAAAATGACCAACATTCAAACCAAGAGAGAATTAAACGATGAATATCAAAATGTAAAATACATTTTAACATCAACCATGAGAACAAAATTGCTCTTAACACTTTATGAACATCCAAAAAAATTAGAAGAACTAAGAGAAAACCTAAAAAAGCCTTCAGCAACAATATTGCACGGACTTAAAGAGTTAGAAAATAAGAATTTAATTCAAAAAATTCAAAAACATTATAAATTAACTTCAAATGGTTATATTCTTACAACAAACATGATAAAATTAATTGAAAACTGGCATTCCATAAATAAAGGCAAACAATTTTGGAATAATCACGATTTATCAGAAATTCCAGAAGAAATGCTAAAAGATATTTACCTATTAAAAAATGTTGAATATGAAACCTCAACAACAAGTGACCTATCAAATGCATTTAATAAATATATCCACTTAATTTTAAAATCAGCAGAATTAAAGATAATTCTTCCAATTTACTCTGAAAATCATTTTAATTATCTAATCGAGTTTTTAAATATGAATGAACATTCAAAATTGGAGTTGATAGTTAATGAAAAAATCTTAAATTCAATCAGAGAAAATACGGACTTAGAAGAGAAATTATTAGAAAATGAAAAAGTGACAGTCAAATGCATCGAACAAGATTTAAAGCTATTTTTGACCTGCTCAAATAATTTCATGTCATTAACATTGTTCTTAAACGATGGGCATTATGATGATTCTCAAATTTTAATTGGAAAGGACGAAAATTCAATAAAATGGGCTTTAAATTTAATTCGATGTTTTTCACATAAATAATTAAAAAGGGCATCGATTATGTTAAATGCAGAGCTAATTCCAATAAGTAAAATAAAAAATAAAGAGCTGTCGAGTTTATTAATTGCTAGGAAAGGCGGTGTAACCACTATTAAAATAACTGACCAAATACTATATCAACCTAGCAATGCAAATCAACTATCGAAAATACTTCAATTAGATTACAAAACAATAACATATCATTTAAATCTCATGATTGACCATAAATTTATCGAGAAAGAACAAATTACCCATAGCTACATATATTACCCTAGCAAAAAATTATATAAATATATTGAAGAGTATAATATGATAAAAAATTTTCTTAAAATTGAGTAGGAATGATCTGAATATGAAAAGTAAAACAGCAATGGAACATCAAAAAATGTCCTCAAAAGACATTACTTGTGGTGTAATCACATTAAGTGATAGTAGAAAATCAAAAAAAGTAGATTTATCCGGCCAATATATGGCAGAAGAAATTGAAACTAGATACACTTTAAAATCTAGAAGTCTAATTCCAGATGAAAAAAACGATTTGATTAATACAATTGAAACCATGATTGATGAGGATATCGATGTTATTTTAACAACAGGTGGTACAGGCCTTGATCCTCGTGATATCACAGTTGAAACAGTCGAATCACTTTTCGAGAAAAAACTTGACGGATTTGGGGAAATGTTTAGAGCAAAATCTTATGAGGAGATTGGTGCTGCAGCATTACTTTCAAGAGCCACAGCTGGAATTTATAAAAAAACAGTTATTTTTTCCATGCCCGGTTCTCCCAATGCAGTTAAAACTGCATTTAGCATAATCATTGATGAACTTCCCCATTTTGTCCATCATGTTAAAAAATGATGAAATTAATTTTTCATCATTAATTCTTTTTTTTAATCAAAAAATTCATTAACATTTATTAAAGGTTCTAATTCAATACCTTCTTTTTCAAACGCTTCAATAGCACCTTCTTGACGATCAACTACAACAAAAGCTCTTGTTACATTACCACCATTATCATTGATAGCTTTGATAGCTTTAAGAAGTGATCCACCAGTAGTTGAAACATCTTCAACAACAATGACGTTATCACCTTCGTTTAATTCGCCTTCAATCAATTTAGAAGTACCATATCCTTTCTTTTCTTTACGAATCATCAATAATGGAATCCTTGATTCTAATGAAACAGCAGTAGCTATTGGAACAGCACCTAATGCTGGACCTGCAACTTTATCAACTTCCTCCAAATCAAGCTTTGAAGTAATTAGTTTCGAAATAGCTGAAAGAATCTCCGGTTCTGTAATAGCTTTTTTCATATTAATATAATAATTACTTTTCTTTCCGGAGGATAATGTGAAATCTCCTTCAAGAAATACATCATTATCTTTTAATAAATTAATTAAATATTCTTTAGAAACCATAAAAATCAATTAAATATCATCTTCACCTTTAAGTAAAATTTTATCACCAATAGCTTTAACTAATTCCATTGGGACAATATTTTCACTAGCTTTAATTTGTTCTGCTAATCCTGTTTTTTTAATTACTAAATCTGTGATTTCAAAAGTATCCTTATCAAAAACCACATCATTAACTTTTCCAACAATTTGGATCTCTGAATCAAGAACTTCTTTACCAAATAATTCATCTTTAATTCTCATAAAAAAACACCTTATTTCTATTATTGTATTTTCAATTTAAATATATTTCTCATGTAAATAAAACCATAATGAAAAATTGTATTAAATATAAACAATATAATAACAATATTAAATTGAAGGTGAATTTATGGAAAAAGAAACTTTCACAGTATCAGAAATTAATTCCTATCTCAATAAAAAATTGAAAAAAGACCCTCAATTGAAAAATATTCTAATCAAAGGTGAGATTTCAAATTATAAGTCTTATTCTAGTGGACATAGTTATTTTACTTTGAAAGATGAAAAATCCCAAATTTCCGCAGTAATGTTTAAAGGTAATAAAGATAGATTCCTCAAATTTGATCCTGAAAATGGTATGAAAGTAATCATAAAAGGAAAAATCAAAATTTATGAAAAAACAGGAAAATATCAATTATATACTACAACAATGACTGAAGATGGAATAGGAAACTTACATATTGCTTATGAGCAGCTAAAGAAAAAGCTTTCAAAAGAAGGACTATTTGATGATTCACATAAAAAAGAAATACCAAAATATCCTAAAAAAATAGGTGTTATCACAGCACAAACGGGTGCAGCAATTAGAGATATCATTACAACTATAAAGAAAAGATATCCAATATGCGAAATTTTAGTCTTTTCAACATTAGTCCAAGGAGATCAAGCCGCACCTCAAATTGTAAAGCAGATTAACCATGCTCAAGAATTTGACTTAGATACATTAATTGTTGGTAGAGGTGGAGGTAGCATTGAAGACTTATGGCCTTTTAATGAAGAAATTGTTGCAAATGCTATTTATAACTGCAAAATTCCAGTTATAAGTGCAGTAGGTCATCAAATTGATTATACTATATCCGACTTTGTGGCAGATAAAAGAGCACTTACACCTACTGATGGTGCTATAACTGCAGTACCTGACCTAAACGAAGTTGAAAATAACATAGCTCAACTTTCAAATAGGCTGAATAAATCCATTTTTGATATTATTAATCAGAAGAAGACCAAATTATCCCATCTCTCTGAAAAACAAGTTTTGAAAAATCCAGAGGCCATTTATGAAATAAAAGCAATGGGTTTAGACAACCTAATTAATAAGTTGAATTTTACATCTAAAAACCTAATAAACGACAATAAAACAAAATTATTCAAATTGAAAAACTCAATTGTTTTAAAAAATCCTAGTGAAATAACAAGAACTAAAAAAGAAGCATATTTAAAAAATTTTGAAAAATTAGAAATATTGAATCCTCTTTTAACACTAAAAAGAGGCTATACATTAGCAAAAACTAATGGCAAAGTTATTTCCTCTGCAAAAGAGGTTAGATCCGGAGATCAAATTGATATTGAATTTGACGATGGGATAGTAAATACTAAGGTGATATAATGGAAAATTTAAGTTTTGAAGAAAGTTTAGATAAACTAGAAGAAATCGTTAACAAATTAGAAAATGGTGATGTGCCATTAGACGATGCAATCTACGAGTTTAACAATGCAATGAAATTAGTTAAAATATGTGATGATAAATTAACATCTGCTGAAGAATCAATAGCTAAAATTGTTAAAGAAAACGGAGAAGTTATAGATTTTAATCTTACTGAATAAAATAGTTAATCCAATATCGGATAACTATTACAATTTTCTTTTAATATTTTTAGCTAGATTTATAAATCATTTCTCTTTTTTTAATTAAATTACAATCTACATCATCAATAAATTTAAAACATAACCTATAACAACTAAAACCACATCTAAATTTTTTATAAAATTCATTAATTAATGTTATATCCGAATACTGAATTACTTGCCTTATCTAAATTCTTTCAGTTGATATAACTGTAACTTCAACATTTTAAATAAATCTAATACAATATTCAAATTATTCATTTCAGCTAGTGTAATCAATCATATTAAATAATTTGAATCAATTTCAATTAAGCTATATTCATTTATTAAGTAGTCTTGAACATCATGAGTTTCAAGATAATCTATTGCATTAATCAAATGTTAATTAAAAACAGATTTTGCACATCTCGTCAAATTCTATTATAAATTAATTAGAATAGCATTTAAGTAAAAAAAATATCATCATTTGATGCTTTAAAAATAAATCTGTTTAATATATGAAAAAAATAAAAAAAGAAAGAAATTATAAAAATCTCTTTATATTTACATCATTGGAGGCATTCCGCCCATTGCGGAAGGATCCATACCCATATCTTCTGGGCCTTTAGTGGATGCAATTACATCATCGATTCTTAAAATCATTTCAGCTGCTTCAGATGCAGATTGGATAGCTTGTTTTTTGACACGTTTAGGTTCAATTACTCCAGCTTCTTTCATGTCTGCTACTTCACCAGTGAATACATCTAATCCCATGTAATAAGAGGTTTCTTGAGCTGCTCTTAAATCTACTAAAGAATCAATGCTGTCTAAACCTGCATTTTCAGCTAAGGTTTTTGGTACAACTTCTAAAGCTTCTGCAAATGCATTTACAGCTAATTGTTCTCTTCCAGAGATAGATTCAGCGTAATCTTTGAGTTTTTTAGCCATTGCAATTTCTGGAGCTCCTCCACCAGCAACAACTTTGTCATCCTCTACAGTAGCAGCAACTACACCGATTGCGTCTTCAATAGCTCTTACGATTTCATCAACGATGTGTTTGGTACTTCCTCTTACGAATAAAGTTACAGATTTAGCTCCACTGCATTCTTCTACAAAGATCATTTCTTCACCAGAAACTTTTCTTTCTTCAACAATACCAGCTTGACCTAAATCATCAGCAGTTAAATCGTCTAAGTTAGTAATAACATTAGCACCAGTTGCTCTGGATAATTTTTCAATATCAGATTTTTTAACTCTTCTTACAGCTAAAATACCAGCTTTGGATAAGTAGTGTTGTGCTAAATCATCGATACCTTTTTGTGCGAATAAAACATTTGCACCAGCATTAACAACTTGGTCAACCATGTCTTTAACCATTTTTTCTTCTTGTTCGATGAAAGCTTGCATTTGAGCAGGGTCGGTAATTCTGATTTCTGCATCAACTTCAGTTTCTTTTACTTCTAAAGGAGCGTTGACTAATGCGATTTTTGCATCTTTAATTTCAGCAGGCATTCCAGGATGTACTCTTTCTTTGTCTACAATTACACCTTCGACTAAGCTGGATTCTTCAACAACAGCTCCATCTTTTTTCTCGATTTTGATGTTGTCGATGTCAACTTCATTATTATCAGCAACAGCTTCTACAGCATCAACGATTAATTTTGCTAATGGTTCACGCGCTGCTTCAGTTCCTTTACCAGTCATTGCAGTCATAGCTACTTTTAATAAAATATCAGAATCAACATCATCAATTGCGATTTCATCTAAAATTTCTTGTGCTTTTTCTGCAGCTTTTCTGTATCCCATAGCAATGATAGTTGGGTGAATATCTGAGTCAAGTAAGCTTTCAGATTTTTTTAATAATTCTCCAGCAATAATTACTGCAGTAGTAGTTCCGTCTCCAACTTCATCTTCTTGAGTTTTTGCTACTTCTACGAGCATTTTTGCTGCAGGATGTTCAATATCCATTTCTTTTAAGATTGTAACACCGTCGTTGGTTACTACAATATCACCAAGTCCATCAACTAACATTTTGTCCATTCCTTTTGGACCTAATGTGGTTCTTACAGTTTCAGCTAATACTTTACCAGCTAAAATGTTATTTCTTTGAGCATCTCTACCAACAGATCTATTTGTACCTTCAGGTAAAATAAAAATTGGTTGTCCTTGTGCCATTAATAATCACCTTTTTTAATTTTATAAAATAATTAGATCAGTTTAATAATCAACATGAAAAAATAAGTCATAGTGTTGAATAAAACCTTTCTACTATAATTAATGAGTTTAAGGTTATATAAATACTTTATGGTTTAAAATAAATTAAAGTAAGAAAAAGATAAGTGTTCATAAAATCATGATTAAAACAAATATGACAACAAATAAAGCATTTATTTTACAAATTATAAGGGATTATTATAAAAAAAGTTAAGAATAAGTAGCATCATCTACTTATTTTTTCTCGAATCTGAAAGGAGGAGTAACATCTTGAGTTTCATAAGCTTTTTGCTCTTCTTGAAGTTCATTAAAGAAAGCATTAATCTCTTCTAATCTTTTAATTTTACCCTCTCTTTTAGTTAACTCATTTTGAAGTTTGAAATAATCTTCACGAGGAACAGTTTGTTCTTTTAACAAGCTAAGCTCATTATCCTTAGCACTGATTTCACTTTGTAATTGATTCTTAAGAGTGAAATAATCTTCTTTAGGAATAGATTTTTCTTTTATATATTCCAACTCACTATTACGAGCAGAAAGTTCATTTTCAAATCTTGTCTGAAGAGAAATATAATCCTCTTTAGGAATAGTATTTTCTTTTAAACTATTAATTTGATTATTTAAATTTTTAATTTCAAATTCAGATTTGGATTGAAGAGTTTCATAATCTTTTTTAGGGATAGTTTCTTCTTTTAAGTTAGTTATTTCAGCATCTTTTGCATCAATTTCAGATTTTAATCTGGATTGAAGATCAACATATTCATCTTTAGAAATAGTTTGATGTTTTAAAGTATCGAATTCACTCTTTCTTTTACTAATTTCACTATCTTTTATGCGAATTTCATTCTCTTTAATTTCTAATTGTTTTTCAAGTTCTAAAATTTGAGTCTGAGATTCAACATTGTTTTCAAGTTTAATAACCCTGATTTTATAATCATCAATAGTCCTTGAAAGAGTATTAATAGTAGCTTCTTTTTCAGCAATGCTTTTATAAGAATCAGTTAATCTTTCATTTACATCAGCTAATTCCTCTTTCTTGTAAGTCCTTAACTGTTCAGCAAAATATTCTTTAATTTCATCAAGAGAATTATTAACATAATCTAATTCATAAATTCTATCCTCTTGATTTTTAATTAAAATATCTTTTTCATCAAGCTGTTTTTTTAAAAGATTAATTTCATCTTCTGCCCTAAATTTAATGACTGATACTTCTTTTTCCTTATCAATTACATCTTTCTCTAACTCTTTAATTCTTTGAGGAGTGTTATCCTTAGCCCTTTCCACGTCAAGTTCAGTTAAATCATATTTTAACTTATTAATTTCTAATAAACAAGATCGAATTAAAGAATGTAAAGTATCTTTTTCAACATCCATTCCTAATTGCATTTTATCCCTTAGTTTAAATTTTATCCCAATATCGATTTCAAATTAGTAACCCTTTATAAATTCAAAATTTCGATATAATGTACAATATAATTCCTTAATATAAAATATTAATTTTATACTATTTAAATTAAACCCTTAAATTAACTTAAAAATAAAAATAAAACCTATAAGAAAACATAAGGCAAAAATAGAAAATTTAGAAAAAAAATAAGAAGAATAAAATGATAAAATTAGAGTATTTTATCATTAATCAATTCAGCATTCAATATAGATGCTCCAGCAGCACCACGAATAGTATTATGTCCAACAAGAACATATTTAAAACTATTATCAAATGCTTGGTCTTTTCTCATCCTACCAACTGTAACAGCCATACCATTACTTGCATTTCTATCCATACGAGGTTGTGGTCTGTCATTTTCCTCTTTAACAATGACAGGATTTTTAGGAGCTGAGAATAAATTTAATTCTTGTGGTAATGCCTTAAAGTTTGCCATTTTACTTTTAACATCTTCAATGTCAAATTCATCATCCAATTCAACAAAGACCGCTTCAGTATGTCCATCAATAACTGGTACTCTATGACAAGATGCACTTAATTTAAAATCTGCACTAGTTACACTATTTCCATCGTAAGAACCTAACAAATGAAGAGTTTCACTTTCCATTTTCTCCTCTTCATTACCAATATAAGGAACAAGATTATCAACAATTGCCATTGATGGAACACCATTATAACCCGCACCAGATACTGCTTGCATGGTTGATACTCTAATAGAATTCACATTAAAATTATCCACAATAGGTTTTAATGTCAAAGTTAATGCAATAGTAGAACAATTTGGATTAGTAACAATGAATCCGTCCCAATCATTTTCCTTCTGTTGAGCATCAATCATATCCAAATACTCTGGATTAACCTCAGGAATTACTAATGGAATATTTTTTTTCATTCTGTGTGCACTAGCATTACTTGCAACAACATAATCCTTTGCGAATTCCTTTTCAACTTTTTCTGCAAATTCAGTTGGAAGAGATGAAAATACAATATCCACATCATTATCCATGTCATCAGGATTAGTTTCACAAACAGTAATATCTTTTACAGATTCTGGCATTTCACTATCTAAATACCAGGTAGTGGCATCCTCATATTTTTTACCTGCTGAACGAGAAGATGCTGCTAATGCTGTAATTTCAAAATCTGGATGGTTTTCGAGTAATTGAATAAATCTTTGACCAACCATTCCAGTTGCACCAAGTACACCTACTTTTACCATATTATCCACCTATTCTAAACCTAAAACATCATTCATACTACTTACAACACCTTTTTGTGCAGTAGGCACATATCTTAAAGCTCTAATTACACCAGCAATAAATACTTCTCGGGTATGAGCTTGATGTTTAACTTCAATTCTTTCGCCTTCACCAACAAACATTACAGTATGGTCTCCAACGATATCTCCACCACGGATGGCATGAACACCAATTTCTTCAGGAGTTCTTTTTCCAACTAAACCTTTTCTTCCGAACACACCAACTTCTTCAGGATCTCTATTTAAAGCATCAGCAATTACTTCAAATGCTGTCATAGCAGTTCCAGATGGAGCATCTTTTTTCTGATTGTGGTGAGCTTCAATAATTTCAATATCAAAATCATATAAAATAGGAGCTAATTTTTTTAATGTGTTGAAAAATACATTAACGCCTATAGCCATGTTAGATGAGATAACTGCACCCACATTATTATCTTTAACATTTTTAATATTCAAAGCCATTTGTTCATCAGTAAAACCAGTAGTACCGACAACAACATTAACTCCACATGCAGTAGCTATTTTAATAGTTTCAACTGCTGCAGGAGCAATAGTGAAATCAACTAAAACTTCAGCACCAGATGTTTTTAATGTTTCTTCCAATTTTTCAGACCCAACAATTTCAACACCAATTTCCTCAATACCTGCTTGAATACCTGCATCTTTACCTGCAAGAGGAGAATTTGGCATTTCAATAGCTGCAACTACTTCCATATCATCTTGTTCAGTGACTTTTTTAATAATACCGGAGCCCATTCTTCCAGCAGCTCCAGTTACTGCTACTTTAATCATAATATTACCCACTTAAATTAAATTAGAATCTTTTAATGCTTTTTTAAGCATTTCTAAATTTTCATCTTTCATTTCACATAATGGTTCTCTTAAAGGACCTGAAGGAAGACCCATTAAATTCATTGCTGTTTTAACAGGTACAGGATTACTTTCAACAAAAAGAACCCTTATTAATTCTAACATTTCATAATGAAGTTCTAATGCTCTTGTATAATCATCATTTAAAATACTATCAACCATTAAAACCATTCTTTTTGTATCAATATTTGCAGATGCACTAATTACACCAGTACCTCCAACTGCCATAATAGGTAAAGTTAAAGAGTCTTCACCTGAGAGAATATTGAATTTATCTTCTAAACCCTCATGAGTAAGTGCCCTATACAGATCAGATATTTTATCCACACTACCACTAGCTTCTTTAATAGCATCAATACCATCAATTTTAGCTAATTCCACAGCAGTTTCAACCTCAATATTACATCCAGTACGTGATGGAACATTATAAACAATAATTGGAACATCACAACCTTCTGCAATAGTGCCATAATGGTTTACTAAAGCATGCTGTTGTGGTTTATTGTAATATGGAGTAATTAACAAAGCTGAATCAACACCAGCATCATAAGCAAATTTAGTAAGAGATAATGCTTCTGATGTAGAGTTACTTCCAGTTCCTGCAACTGTATCAACTCTACCGTTAACTTCATCCACTAAAACTTCAATGACTTTACGATGTTCATCATGAGTCATAGTAGCGGATTCCCCTGTAGTTCCTGCGCCAACTAAACCATTTACCCCCCTATCAATTAAATAATTGATATTTGATCTAAAACCTTCTTCATCAAAAGTTCCATCTTTGGTAAATGGAGTAACCATAGCAACATATGTTCCTTCAAAATTCATTCTAAAACCTCTGTTATTAATTTATGTGCTTTTTCACCATCTTCCCAATCAACAAACAATACAACAGCAGTTTGAGAGGAAGTTATTTCTAAAATATTAATATTATTTTTTCTAAGTGGTTCTGTAATATCTGATATAATGCCTGGAGTTTCAATGATATCCGGACTAACAAAAGTTATCATTGCAGTATCTCTTCCAAGAGATAAAGAACTTAAAACATCTGTATCAATTACTAACTGATGCAACAAGAGATATGCCTTATTTGAATCTGATTTGTTTACAAATATAGTAATTGAATTTTGACCTGCAGACATACCAAAAATATTAATACCATTATCAGCAAGAGCTGTAGTTAATTTGGCCATTAAACCAACTTTTTTAAGCATAGCTTCTCCAACAATAGCTATAAGTGAAATAGGATTTTTATAAAGGGTAACACATTTCAACATATCGCTTTCAAAAGGCCCAACAATACGAGTGCCCTTAGAAGATAAATCCCCATTAGCGAAATTAATAATTTTTGCACTTATTAATGGATCTTTGTATTTTAATGCATGTGGATGTAAAACCTGTGCCCCATGAGTAGCTAAATCTCTCAATTCCTCAACAGAAATGGTATCCAACAGTTCTGCATCCTCAATTTTATTAGGATCAGTTGACATTACACCATCTACATCGGTAACAATAACTACTTCATTAGCATCTAAACAATGACCCATTAAAAATGCTGTGATATCACTTCCACCTCTTCCTAAAGTTGTGATTTCACCACTAGGTCCTTTTCCTAAAAATCCACAGATGACTGGTATAACCCCTTGATTAATAAGTTGCTTGATTCCTTCAGCTTTATCATTAGAGATATTTAAATCTATTTTAGCTTCTAAAGAATTAGAATCAGTTATAATCGGCCATAATTCATTATAAGGATCAATGAATTCAGATTTTACACCTAAAGATTCAATAGTTGCGGAGAATAATCTAGCACTAGTTAATTCACCCATAGCCATAATTTCTGCCTTTTGCTTGTCGGTCAAACTAGAACCAATAGCCTCATTAGATAACCCAATGAGCTCATCAGTAGTCTTGTTAACAGCTGAAACTACAACTACTACTTGACTGCCTTTCATATACTCATTTACTACAGACTGCGCTGCTTTTTTAATTTTGGAACCATCACCCACCGAGGTTCCTCCGAATTTTACTACTATTAAATCCATTAAGTTCACCTATTTTCTTAAAATTAATTGAATATTTTTTAATCCAACTAATAAAATACTAGTATATATGTTTATATGAACATATTAATAAACTTTATAAAAATAACTATGCTAAAAAAAAGTTTTAAAATTAAAAAAATAATTAAATAAAAAAAGAGTAATAAAAAAATATGAAAAAAAGCTTATTCTCTGGTTTGTTCTAACCTTACAAGCCTAGTTACATATCCTGCGATTTTATTTCTTAAATGTTTAGTACTTACGGTTGAGTGTTCTTGTACTAATTTTTTATTTTGTTCAAAATCAGTAGTGAAAACACCATTATGAGTTTCGATAAGTTCTTTTGCTAAACGTTTAACAAATGAAGTTCTAATATTTCCCATCAGCATTCCTCCTTAAAATTCCTTTTTGTGCATTTTTATTTAAAATAGTCAACATATCTACTATTTGATTAATAATATCAACATCAAGATTTTTTTCTTCAGATAATCTCTTAATTTTTTCATGGATAGCCTTTTCTCTAAACTCATCAAAAACAGGCATTTCCAAATAATCCTTAGAGCTAGCTATATCCTTTGCAAGAGCAGTTCTCTGTGAAATTAAATCAAGTAATTGATTATCAATTTCATCAATAGATTTTCTTGATGCTTTTAGAAGTTCCTCAGCCTCTTTCTTATTTTTAAAAGATTTTATCTCACAACCTCCATTCAAAAAAATCACCAAATTGATAATAATGATAATAATATAATTTATACTTATTATAGTATATAAACT
>NZ_JBNMGD010000063.1:0-6236 GCF_050872065.1 Methanobrevibacter sp. | reverse complement strand
ATCTTTAACTTTATTAATATTGAAAGATATAATATTTATATTATTACTTATTAGGAGTTTATATTATGACAATCGAAAAAGATGCAGAAGATATTATAGAAAAATTTTCAAAAATTTTAGAAGACATTCCTGATTCAGATGAAACCTGGTATATTACTGATAATTTAAATTTAACACGTGAAGATAAATCACAAGAGAAGAATTCTGAAAAAATTTTAAGGAATGCAAGAATTGACAAGGATGGAAATCTCATAGTTAAAAAAGCAGATTGGACAGCTTAAGAGGGATTTAAATGAGAATGGATTTAGTTCTTGAACTTTTAGATGTTCCGGGACAACTTATTAAAGTATTGGAACCAATAAGTGCTCTTGGTGCTAATTTAGTTACTGTTATCCATAAAAGGGACTATAAAAATGAGCATGGTAAGGTTCCGGTTCAACTTACCATTGAGGGCGAACTTGAAAACCTTAAGAATGTAGTAAAAAGATTTGAAGAATTAGGATTCACCATTATTGAAATGGATGGTGTTGTTAGAAAAGAAACAATTACTACAATTTTGCATGGCCATATTGTTGACAGTGATGTCAGGGATACTATGGATAAGATTAATAATCTTGAAGGTGTAGTAATCACTGCATTTGATGTTAAATTAAATGGTGAGGAAGAATCCACTGCATTAATTAATATTGAAGCAGATATTGGTTTAAAACAGAGTGTATTTGATAAGATTGCAGAAATTGCACAGGAAAAAGAATTGTTAGTGATTAATGAGGTATAAGGGATTATTATGGATGAATGTAAAGTCATTATCATGGGATTTGGTTCAGTAGGTCAAGGTGTAGCTAATGCAATTTCCATGAAAAGAGATTTAATTAAAGATAAAACTGGAGTGAACGTTAAAGTTGTCGCTGCAGCGGATTCATCTTCATCTGCAATCTCACAGGACGGATTGGATGAAGAATTACTTTTAAAAACAAAAAAAGAAGATGGCAAATTATCAGCATACCCTGAATTCGGGTCTGATATAAACGGTGCAGATGTTTTAGACGCTGTTGAATACGATTGTCTTATTGAAGCAACTCCTACAAATATCGTTGATGCAGAACCTGCACTTTCACTAACATATAAAGCATTTGAACAAGGAAAAGATGTAGTAACATCTAACAAAGGACATTTAGCTCTTAAATTCAGAGAAGTTGTTGATGCAGCAGAAAAAGCAGGTGTAGAATTCAAATACGAAGCTAGTGTCGGTGGATCAATGCCAATTATTAATTTCACAAAAGATACATTAGCATCATGTGAAATTAAATCAATCAAAGGTATTTTAAACGGTACCACTAATTATATTTTATCAAGAATGACCTCTGAGGGTTCAGATTATGAAGTTATCCTTAAAGAATCCCAGGATTTAGGAATTGCTGAGACAGACCCAACACAAGATGTTGAAGGTATTGATGCAGCATGTAAAACTGTAATTCTTGCAAATTCACTTTTAGGAATTGATGCAACTTATAGTGATGTTAAAGTTGAAGGTATTTCAAAAATTAATTCCTATGCAATTGAACTTGCTAAAAAAGGAGATTATTTAATTAAATTAATAGCTGAAATATCTCCTGATAATTTACAGGTATCTCCTCGTTTAGTTAAAAGAGGAAGTTCCTACGATGTAAGCGGAACATTAAACATGGCTACAATCAAAACTGATTTAGCTGATGAAGTATCCGTAATTGGACTTGGAGCAGGATCTCTTGAAACTGCTTCTGCGATGTTGACTGATTTAATTAGTATTTTAAAAAATAAAAACTAATTATTTTTTTTACTTTTTTTTGATAGCATGAAATATGTAATATTTATTCTAGATGGTTCTAGCGACCTTCCATTAGATGAAATTGACGGTCAAACTCCTTTAAAAGTAGCTAATACTCCAAACATTGATAAATTAGCTAAAGCAGGATATGGTGGATTAACTAATAATGTTCCTGAGGGATATACTCCAGGTTCAGATGTAGCTAATATGAGCATATTTGGATTTAATCCTTCAGATTACTATACTGGCCGTGGACCTCTTGAAGCAGGCAGTGTTGGAATCGAAACCACACCATGTGATGTAATTTTCAGATGCAATACCATTTTTGAAAAAGATGGAAAAATGGAAGATTTCAATGCAGGCCATATCACAACTGAAGAAGCTGATGTATTGCTCAAAGGACTAAACAAATATTTTCAGGATAAATATCCTGATTTTAAAGGAAAATTCTATACTGGAATTAGCTATAGACATTTGTTTGTTTATTCCTGTGATAATGTGGAAGATGCAGAAACTTTATCAAGCATAAAGACTATGCCTCCTCATGATATTTCCGGTGAAGATATTGCTGATAACTTATTTGGCGGTTGCGAATTAGCAGAGGAAATTCAATCTATAATGTTTGAGTCAAAAGAATTCTTGCAGAACCATGAAATCAATCAAAAAAGAGAAATTCCAGCTAATATGGTTTGGCTATGGGGACAAGGCGTAACTCCAAAATTACCTAACTTCAAAAAAACATATGGTCTTGATGCAGCAGTAATCACTGGTGTAGATTTACTTAAAGGAATTGGAACATTCGCAGGAATGGAAATCATTGACGTGCCTGGTGCTACTGGATTTTTCGATACCGATTACGAAGCAAAAGGGAAATATGGAATCGATGCATTAAAAAGAAATGACGTATTGTTTATCCATATAGAAGCACCTGATGAAGCAGGACATGCACAATTACTTGATGAAAAAGTAAAAGCAATTGAACAAATCGATAAATTCATTGTTGGACCTATTTTAGATAGTTTAGATGGCCAGGATTACAGAGCAGCAATATTGCCTGATCATCCAACACCAATTGATGTTGGAACACACACTCGTGATGATGTGCCGGTGATTATGTATGCTACTGACATGCCTGGTGATGAATGTGATGCATTTGATGAAGTAGCTGTTCTTAAAGGATCTGTAACTAAAAAAGAAGGATATAAATTAATGCAAAGATTAATTGATGGAGATTTTTAAAATGAAAGTATTATTAGTAAATGGAAGTCCAAACAAAAAAGGATGTACTTATACTGCATTAACTGAAGTTGCAAAAACTTTAAATGCTCATGATATTGAAACTGAAATATTTTGGATTAAAACAAAACCAATAACTGGATGTGTGGCTTGCCATAAATGTAGGGAATTAGGAAAATGCACATTTGACGGTGATGTTGTCAATGAATTTGTTGAAAAAGCATATGATGCTGATGCATTTGTATTTGGTTCACCTGTTTATTATGCAGGTGCAAACGGTTCAATGGTTTCATTTTTAGACAGAGCATTTTACTCAAATTCACATGGGGATGGTGCTGCAGCATTCAAGCACAAACCTGGAGCAGTCATATGTTCTGCAAGAAGAGCAGGTACTACTGCGACTTATGATCAATTAATTAAATACTTAGGAATTTCTCAAATGCCTATTATTTCATCATTCTATTGGAATATGGTTCATGGAAACACTCCTGAAGAAGTTCTCCAAGATGAAGAAGGATTAGGAACTATGAGGCAATTAGCACACAATATGGCATTTTTCATGCAATGTTTTGAGGAAGGTAGCAAAAAAGGTTTAACTGTAACTGAAGAGGATAAACCTCGCACAAATTTTATAAGATAAATTATGAATATATTTAAAACTCCTGAAGGGTATATTTATTCAAATAAAGCATTATTTGCTTTATTTATACCTCTTTTAATAGAATATGCTTTAGAATTTTTTGTAGGATTTGCAGATTCTTTAATGGTTGCATCATTGGGTGAAGCAGCAATCTCTGGGGTTTCTTTAGTTGATTTTTTAATTCAGCTTCTTATTTTTTCTTTTTCAGCTCTTGCAACGGGAGGAGCTGTTGTAGCTGGACAATATTTGGGAAATAAGCAAATTGATAAGGCTCAGGATTCTGCCGACCAGCTGGTTTGGTTTTCAACTATTTTATCAGTCATATTAATGCTTTTTGTCATTATTTTAAGACAATTTTTAATAGGAATTTTATTTGGTCAAATTGAAGCAGATGTTTGGCAAAATGCTGATAAATATTTATTTATTGTAGCTTTATCAATTCCATTTTTAGCTATTTACAATGCAGGTGCTGCTATTTTTAGAACAACTAATAATGCATCATTGCCAATGAAAATACTTCTTGTATGTGACATATTAAATGTTGTAGGTAATGCGATTTGTATTTATTATTTAGGTTGGGATGTTCGTGGTGTTGCTATTCCGACAGTAATCTCAAGGGCACTGGCCGCAATTTTAATATTGTATTTCATCGTTGATGAAGATTACAAATTACATATTAAAAAAACATTAAAGCATAAATTTGATTTTAAGATACTTAGGAAAGTTTTGAAAGTTGGCATTCCTTTAGGTATTGAAAATGGTTTATTCCAATTGGGAAGAGTATTAGTTTTAAGCATTGTTTCAACATTTGGAACAATGGCAATTGCTGCAAATTCTGTAGGTTATACAGTAGGAATATTTTCAGTATTGCCGGGTTTTGCAATTAATTTAGGTTTAACTGCTGTAATTTCAAGATGTGTAGGTGCCAATGAATATGAACAAGCCAGATATTATAATAAAAAATGTTTACTAATTGTTTTTATTTGTCATATTATAATTAACTTGATTATATTCACTATATTGCCATATATACTGGATGTCTATCAGTTGTCTGCCCAAACTTCTGCCATGACAACTGAAATGATTATTTGGCATGGAATATTTGCTATTATAATCTGGCCACTTGCTTTTACATTACCTTCTACATTTAGAGGTGCAGGTGATTCAAAATCAGTAATGTATATCAGTTTAGTTGTAATGTTTACATGTAGAATAGCTCTTTCATATGTAATTGCTGATTGGATGGGTATTGGAGTGTTTGGAACATGGATTGCAATGTTTATCGATTGGTATGTAAGGGCTGCGATTTATATTTACAGATACTTTTCAAATAAATGGACAGAATATAGGGTGATTTAATGGATGGAATAGTATATAAGAATACACATAATTTCAGCAAAAGGGAACTTGAAGAGTTGTTTTTGTCTGTAGAATGGTCATCAGGTCATTTTCCGGATAAATTGGTAATAGCAATGAAAAACTTCAGCACTGTCTTTTCTGCATGGGATGGCGATGAACTTGTTGGCTTGATAAGTGCTATGGATGATGGGATAATGAATGCGTATGTCCATTATTTGCTTGTAAAACCTGAATACCAGTTAAAAGGAATAGGAAAAGAATTAGTAAATAGGATTAAACTTCATTATAAAGACTATATGCGTATTTTAGTAGTTGCTTATGATGAGGAAACTAAATTCTATGAGTACTGCGGATTTGAGAAGGCAGATGATGCAAGTCCAATGTTTATAACAGAATTGTGGACATAGGTGATTGGATGGTATTGTTTAGAGGAGATATTAAGTGTAAAAGTTTACAAAGGCGTACCTCAATTAGTGTTATATTGCCTGCGGATAATATGCATTTTTTAAGTGACTCAGAAGAAATCATTCCACAGCCTTATAAAACATTGTATTTGCTACACGGATTGTATGGCAGTGATGACATATTCCTTGCAAATACATCTATTCAGAAATTTGCAGAAGATAAAGGAATAGCTATTGTGATTCCTTGTGGTGATAACAGTTTTTATGTAGATAACAGACAAGCTCATGCTTATTATGGGGAGTATGTTGGACAGGAATTATTGGACATTACAAGGAATATTTTTCCGTTATCTCATAGAAGGGAAGATACATTTATTGCAGGATTTTCAATGGGTGGCTATGGAGCTATTAGGAATGGATTGAAATATTCACATAACTTTTCAAAAATTGGAATGATTTCAGCGGCTTTGATTACTGACGAAATAGCTAGTTATGAGGATGACAGCAATGTGTTGCGTTCCAGAGCATTTTATGAATCATGTTTTGGTAGTCTGGATGAAGTTAAAAATTCAGACAAAGATCCAAAATATCTAATTGATTCCTGCGATGATGTTCCGGACATATTTATGGCTTGTGGTGTTGATGATTTCTTATATGATAAAAATGTTGATTTTTATGAGTTTTTGAAATCAAGAAATGTTAATGCTAACTTTATTCAAGATTCTGGAGAACATACTTGGGAATTTTGTGATAAATATGTTAAAAAATTCATTGAGACATTAATTTAATT
>NZ_JBNMGD010000046.1:0-11170 GCF_050872065.1 Methanobrevibacter sp. | reverse complement strand
TATAATTTTATCAATTAAATAATTTTTTAAAAAAAAAGTACATAAAAAAATGATATAAAATCATTTTTTTATTGATATCTATAGAAATAAACTTCCCAACTTACAGTTTCATAGTAATCAATAGTAAATGTTTCAGAAGAATCTGAAGTGTAGGTAAATGAATCAGATTTAGTCTCAACAGCACTATGAGAACCCCAATTCACTCCACCAGATGCACCATTAGATCCGGAAACTGTTAAATGATTAGTTGCATAATTTTTGATAGGATATGCCGAAAGTTCTACTTTTATTTTCCCTTCAGGCACAGTAATTGTTTTAGAACCAGAACCTGAACCAGAATAACTGCCAATTAGCTCCCAAGATTTAGATTCAGTTGTTTGAGATGAAGTTTCTTGAGTTTTAACATTACTACTAGAATCTTGACTATTTACGGAACTAACTCCCTGAGAAGTAGTATTATTTTGTGGAATATCACTATTATCAGAACCATTTAATGCAAGAAATCCAATAATACCTGCAAGAGCTACAATAACAATAATTAATAACACAATTAGATATTTGGAATTATTTCCACTATTATTACTTACATTAAGTGGACTTCCACAGTTTCCACAAAATTTCGCATTTTTTTTATTTTCAACACCACAATTTTTACATTTCATATAAATCAAGTACACACATATTTATTGATATAATTTTTAACATTCTTTATTAATATATTAATTGGAAAATATATAATAATTTAATTAGTGTGTAATATGTCATAAAATATTTAATAATACAAATAACATAATATTCAAGCATGGAAAGTGAAAAGGACAAACTTTTAAAATTAACTTCATATGTTCAAATTTCCAAATACCGAGAAAAAACACTTAAATCCATTGGTGATGATGTTAAAATACCAACTAACATCGCAAAAGATAGTGGAATTAGAACCAACCATATTTCAAAGGTTTTGAGTGAATTAAAAAGTAAAGAAATTGTTGAATGTATAAACGAAGAAGCTCGTAAAGGAAGATTATATAGGTTAACAGAGACTGGAAAGGATGTGTTAGACACTATTAAAGTAAAAAAGGAAAAAGAGGATAGTGATTAACTTAAATCAAACCCGTCCCTTATACTTTTTAATTCTTCCCTAACACTAGGATTTGAAGCTTCTTTAAAAATATCATACAAAATTTTAATTAACATACTATTTTTATCATTTAAACTAAAACATTCATCTGTTTCCAACAATATTGAATCATAACTTTTGTTTTCTAGATCTCTTTTATATTGTGATTTTATTTCTTGCCTCAACTCATTGTTTATATATTCTTCTAAATAAACAATTATTTCATTTGCAAATGAATTACCAAACATTACCATAGTTTTTATAGATGCCTCATCAAATGGAGCATCTTTCACCAATACGTTAAAAGATCCATAATTTTGATATCCGTATGGAATAAATCTACCTTCAACAGTGTGTGCACAGTATTCATTCATAATTTTAAATTCAGGAAGCATTAAGAAATACCATATGAAACTTTGCAATGTTGTTGAAGGTTTTACATTAAAAATAGAACATAATAATGATTCAATAATAGTGAATAATAAATAGTGCGCTAACTCATGAATAATAGTTGCAATTTGAACAGAATCATCTAATCGATCATCATAAAAAATATTATTGCCTAAAAATATGAATCCTCTTTCATATCCTTTTGCTTTGGTTTTACATTCGGCAAATACACTAGCAAAATTTAAGATTTTCTCTTTTATTGTATTACCATGAATTCTCACATAATTTGCTCTTAAAAAAATATCATTCAACAGAGCATTATACTCTTCATCAGTAATTTTAGCATTTAATAATAAATTTTCATTAAATTCACTAAATAAAACATCAAAATCATCAATGAAAACTGGATTAATTTGTTTATTACATTTAACACAAAAATTAGCATGATTTTCATTAATTGAATCACAATAAGGACAAATATTCTCTAGAATAAATTTATTACCACAGTGAATACAGTAATTATTTTCTTTAAAATTTAAAGTCCCACAAATACCACAACTTTTCAAAATAATCACAACCTACTTAAAAATCCGTTTAATACTTGTTACTGTATCCTTAATAGAATTTTTTAGAACTATTCTATTTCTAATATTTTTACCACAATTAGAACAAAACTCAGTATTCCAATCAAGAATTTCACCACAAGAACAAACTATTCTTGAATTAATTAATCTCTTAGGATTTAATGGCCTTTCACAATTTTCGCAAAATTTAGCAAAAATAGGATTTTTATGTCCGCAAACACAAATAATAAGTGATTTCTCATTTTTTAAGTCTGTTCCACATTCAACACAAAAAGATGAAGTAATATCATTTAAAGTGGAGCAAACACATAATACTGCTAAATCAGATAAATTACCATAATTCTTCAACGGCAATCCACAATTCTTACAAAATTGAGAATTTGCCTCATTTTCTTCACCACAAAAACAAAAAACAGAACTATTAAACTCTAAATCAAAATTATTATAATTGTTGTTTTCTTCCTGTGTCTCAGTTTCATGCAATTGTTTCCCACACATCTCACAAAATGAATTTCCCTTAAAATTAACTGCACCACATTCACATAAAATATTATCTAAATTGAATTTTGATTTGGATTTCTTTTTTAGAATCCTAGATAATTTACTATGAAACCTTCTCTCCCCACACATCCAACAGAATTCATTTTCCACACTATTTATGTACCCACACTTACATATATCATATTCAAAATCATCACGATTACTTAAGATATATGGAGAAAAATCAATTGGAAAATTAAAAAACCCAATATTATGTACTGGAGGTGTGAAAACATAATTATCTTCCTTTTGTGTATAACCTGTTTTACACCCACATTTAGGACAATACAAATTATTTGGAAAAATTCTACAACCGCATTTTTCACAATAATTCTTTAAAGTCATTTTATATCTTAATTTTTAGATAAAGATTGAATTTCACCAATGACATTAGATAAAACTTCTTCCCCTAATCCTTCAATATATTTAATGGATCCAGCACATTCATGACCTCCTCCATCAATACCTGCTTGAGGTACAAGCTCTATCATTTTAGATACAATTTCATTTACATTAAAACCGTATTGTTCATTAACCGCATCAGTAGCCCTAAATACACCAAAATCAGGCCCATGACCTAATGTTACGATAGGTTTATCTTCACCTAACTCTTCTTTTATCTTATCATGAACAAAACCGCAGGTTTTACCTGGAGCTGGGAATGTAAATTTATGAGCATATTTTTCAACATCAATAAGATTAAAATGAATTCCATTATCAAATTGAATTCTTTTAATATTTGGAAGTGCTGCTTTAAGTTGATTATCAACCCTTTTTTGATACTCTTTATATAAAGCATCAATCATCTTTTCATGTTTATCAATATTATCAACAGCAAGAATTGTATCCATTATTCCTCTACCATTCATAAATCTTAAAAAGAATGCTTCAAAGTCAACACATTCTGCAATTTTAGCTAAATGTTCTCTTTCAAATCCTTTTTGACTTGCGATTTCAAGATACTGTTGGACCTCACCACATTCAGCTTTATCTCCTAATGCTGCAATAGCAGGTAAATGTTTAATTAATTCCTCTACATCTGGATTAATTAAATGTGCAACTTCTGTTGCAAGAGCTCCTGCTGTTAATTGTGAATCTCCACCGACTAAATATGGATTTACATGACAATCAACATATTCATCAACTGCAACTGTAGCACCACATATCTCACCATTTTGAACATCTTTAGTGAGTAATTCACCTGGAGAATGGTGATCTATGACAACAACTTCAATATCATAAATTTTAGCTTGCATTAAAGCAACAATATCCTCTTCAGTAGATCCATTATCTAAAAGAACAATTAACGGTAATTTTTGACCATGCCTTTCTTGGTCTTCTAATGCAAAAGATAAATCCTTAACTACATCTTCAAGCTCATAAAATGGTGCTTTACTTGGAGACCTTTTAAAATAATAATATTGAGCATCATTACTTGGATTTTCTTTTTCTATTAATGGAATAATTGCTTTTTCCATTGCAACTCCTGAACAGATACCATCCGCATCATTATGGTGTCTGATTAAAATTGTTCTACCATCAAGTATTGCTCTTCTGATTCTTTGTGCTGCCTCCCTCATCTTAGGTTTGAGTCTATTTAAAATATTACTTTTGACTAAGAAATCGACATGTTGCGGTTCAGCTTTCTTGTTTAATGCATCATCAATTAACTTATGTAACTTTGCAGTATTTTCTTCATTAAGTTTTACCATTGAAGATGACTCAATTTGTGTTTTTCCACCATGTTCGTTAACTTCACCTACAACCTGCACCGCATCACCAAGTTCAATTTCAGGATAGGACCTCTCACCTGCTTTATCAAAAGCAGCTATTTCAGTAGTTCCACTTTCATCACTAATTATAAAAATAGTAGGACCAGAAGTTTGTTGAATTTGCTGAACTTCCCCATCAATTCTAATCATCTTACCTTTTTTCTCATCAAGATTACTAATTAATGTCCTAGGGAATGTTTTAGTTAATTTTTTAATATTATAAGATCCAACATTAGCGGGAGCTAAATCAATTTTTTTCTCTCTAGATTTAATTGCTGTAACAAATACAATTACATCATCGCCAACCTTATGGCCGAAATTGTCTCCTCTCATAAGCCCCCAAACATTTTTGTTTAAAGTAACAAAAGCACCGAATTTTTCAATTCTAGTAATTCTTCCTTTGTATAACTTGTCCTTGTCAATGTCACTCATTCGACATAATGAATCCAATACATAAACATCACGAGTTGCACTTCTACTAGCTTCATATTTGTCATGTTTAGCTTTTTTTAACTTTCTTTTCTCTTCACAGCTAGCACATAAGTCATGTTGATCGCCAATTGATTTACCGCAATCTCTACATACATTAATCTCACCAGTTCCATGGCAATGAGGACATTCTTCAAAAACTTCAACTTGGCCTTTTCCATTACATACCTCGCATGGAACATCTTCTTCACCACCCAAGTCAAATTTTGCTTTTGCATTACTGTTTATACCTTTAAAATGATTACCAATATCAAAAGCATCATCTTCATATCCTGTTCCACCACAAGATTTGCATTCTTTATAGTCCGCAACAACTGAACCAATCCCTTTACATTTTGGACACTTTGTTTTCAATTTAAAACCCCATATATCATATAATAAAATTTTGTTGTTTAAATAAGTCTGAATTATTTTCTACTATTGAATCACGTTCATACTGATATTCACTCGCCTCATAAATTAAATCATTAGCCTGTGAAGCATAAGTTGTACCAGTATAATTTGAATTAAGTTCAAAACATCCAATAGCTTCTTTTAAGTTATTAACAGCATTAATTTTTAATTCTAATTCTTTGATGACAGTATCAATATATTCCTTTTGAACATTAGTTATATCTGAAGAAAAATTATTTCGTATATCATTCAATTGATTTAGACTACTATTATAATTATCTCCAGCAGATATTGCTTTACTCTTTGCTTCATCAAAGCTTTTATCATTAACTAATTGAACAGCTTCATTATACTCTTTATTTCCATTAACAACGGAATCACTAATATCTGGCATGGTTTTATTAATATTATCCATTGAACTATCAATAAATATAATAGCTGCAGAAATGAACAATAAAACTAAAATAAAAATTATTAATTTACTATAACTAGACACGATATTAAATATATAAAAAGATATTATTAAAATTTTTCATGAAAAATATAATTCATAGAAAAACAAACTATTTTAAAAAATAAAAAAAAGAAGTTTAAAAATAAATTCTAAACTTACTCACTGGACCAAAGTCCATGTAAATTACAGAATGCATATACCACTGCATCAGCAGCTTTATCTGCACCGATAGTGAATGTTGCTTCTGCAACTTCTCCTGGTTTGAAGCATTTTGCATACAATTCTGAACCTGCTTCAACAACAACAAATTGAATAAAGTGATCATCATCCATAGGGTGAGCGACTTCTCCAACTTTTACATTTATATTGTCTCCGTCGATTTCAAAAATAGGTTTATGTTTAGGAGATACTTCTCCTTCAGTTTGTACAGGAATTTTAAGTAAATCTGGACTGCAAACTTCTCCTTCACCTTTAACAAACATAGTTAAAATACTTCCACATTTTTCACATTTTATAAAATTTGCCATGAATAACATCTCCAATAAAATTTATTAATTTTATATTTTTTATTCTTAATATATATTATTAATTATTATCTAAATGTCCATTTAATAATATTATTTTAAATTAAAATAAACTAAGTAGTGAAAATTCAAATTACATATGTAGAAAGATTATTTATTGGCAATACTTTCAACATTATTCTCATAATAATTTTCAATGGCAACTTGAAGAGCATCAGCAGCAAGGTTTGAACAATGCATTTTAACAGGTGGAAGACCCTCCAATTCTTCAGCCACATCATTTCTTGAAATATTCAATGCTTCTTCCAATGTTTTTCCAACAGCAATTTCAGTAATCATGCTACTTGTTGCGATTGCAGCACCACAACCAAATGTTTGGAATGAAATATCCTGAATAACATTATCCTCGACTTTAATATAAATTGTCATCAAATCCCCACAAGTTGGATTTCCAACGGTTCCAACTCCATTTGCATCTTCCATTTTCCTACAATTCCTTGGATTTGTAAAATGATCCATTACTTTATCTGAATAATCCATATTAACACCTACCTCTATTATTTTCTACACATTACATCATCATAATCAATTTCTTGATTCCAAAGTGGTGACATTTCTCTTAATCTTGCAACTGCTTCTGCAACAGTGTTAACAAAATCATCTACATCGAATTTTTCACTTTCCGGAGCAAGAGATATTCTAAGTGACCCATGTACATCAACAGGATCTAATCCTAACGCAGTTAAAACTGGAGATGCTTCCAACGTATTGGAAGAACATGCAGACCCAGTTGAAGCCTGATATCCTTTTGCATCGAGTAATAATATTAAAGATTCTCCTTCAATAGCCTTAAATCTAAAATTAAGTAAATTAGGTGATCTTTTTTCTGCATCACCATTTAAATAAGTCCTAGGAATAGTACTTAATATTTTATCAGAAATCTCATCCCTAATTGATACTAGTTTTTCATAGTGTTCATCAAGCTTATCTACAGCTAATTCACATGCTTTTCCAAATCCAACAATTCCAGGAACATTTTCAGTACCTGAACGAATCCCCTTTTCTTGACCTCCACCATGAATTAAAGGTTCCACATGAGTTCCTTTTTTAATATATAACGCCCCAACACCTTTTGGACCATTAATCTTGTGGGAAGATAAAGCCAGTAAATCTACATTTAATTTTTCAACATCCACTTCAATTTTACCAAATGTTTGAACAGCATCACAATGAAATTTAATTCCGTTTTCATGTGCTATTTTACCAATCTCTTCAATTGGTTGGATAGTGCCCAACTCATTATTACCATGCATTACACTAATCAAAATAGTTTCATCAGTAAGGGCTTCTTTCAAATCCTCAATTTTAATAATTCCATTTTCATAAACAGGCAAATAAGTGACTTTGAAATCTAAAGACTCTAAAAATTCTACTGTTTTTTTGACAGCAGGGTGTTCAATTTGAGTTGTTATTATATGCTTGCCTTTTTTTGCTAATTTAAAAGCAATACCCTTGATAGCTAAGTTATCTGATTCTGATCCACCACTAGTGAAATAAATTTCTTCAGGTTTTGCATTAATCGCATTTGCCACTCTTTTACGAGCTTGATCTAATGCTTTTTTAGATTCACGACCAATTCTATAAAGAGTGGAAGGATTTCCAAACTCTTGCCTAAAATAAGGTTTCATTTCTTCAAAAACTTCTTGGCTAACTTGTGTAGTAGCGGAGTTATCTAAATACATACTTCATCTCCAAATTTAGTTATTCTAGATTTAAACCAATCAAAATAATCTAAAACTTGATTTAAATCTTCTATTAAATCACACACATATTCTAAATCAATGAAAAAGTTTATGAAATCAATTGTTACTCTTATTACTTCAGTTAATTCTTGTTTGTACCTGCAAGATACATTTCAAGACTTTTAGCATCTACAATATTGCAAGTATTGAGAACAACTTCAAATTTTCAATGCCTTTTTCATTAATAATTACTTACATACTTGAACATACCACGTGTTATATCATTATATAACAATAGTTATTTTTTCATATATTGAAATTTGATTTACCCAAAGAACATAAAAAAATAAATTATAACTCATGTTATACAAATATAACATCTGTTATTTTAGTATATAAAGTTTTTGCTAACCTAAAAAAATTAAAACAAAAAAAAAGAGTAATGTGCATTGAATGCAATCTTACAGGATTAATTAAAAAAAAAGTTAAATAGTTTTAAAAAACAAAAAAGAGAAAATAATTTCTCTTAATCGTTAATATCATAACCTAATGCTTGTAAGTCATCTCTAATTTTATCAGATAACTCATATTGTTTGTTAGCTCTTAACTGAGATCTAACTTCAGAAATTACATTGAGTAACTCATCAGATCCTGCATCTACTGCCTCTGCTTCAAAGCTAACACCAAAAATATTAGATACAATATCTAAAAATGATTTAATAGCTTTTTTATCTTCACTAGAGAATTCAAACAATTCATTTTTAGTATCATTTATTAATCCAAAAATTGCTGCAATAGCTTTTGGAGTGTTAAAATCATCATCCATACTGCTGAAGAATTCTTCCATGTGAGGAGTTAAAATATTACATTCATATTTATTTTCATCTACTTCAACATCTAAAAGCTCATAATATTTTCTAATTCTATCTAAGCTTTTTTCAGACTGATGAAGTGAATCTTTTGAAAAATCAATAGGACTTCTATAATGAGTTGAAAGTACGAAAAATCTAAAAGTATCCGGATCACACTCTTCTAACAATTCACGAATAGTGATAAAATTATTCAATGATTTTGACATCTTTTCCCCATTAACATTTAAAAATCCAGTATGTAACCAGAATTTTACCATAGGAGCTTTTCCACTTACTGCTTCCATTTGAGTAATTTCAGCTTCGTGGTGTGGGAAAATTAGATCCAATCCTCCTCCATGTGCATCATATTGAGGTCCAAAGTAATATTCAGTGATTGCAGTATCTTCAATATGCCATCCAGGCCTTCCTTCTCCCCATGGAGATGACCAAGTTGGCTCATCAACATCAATACGTTTTTTCCAAAGCGCAAAGTCTTGAGGATTCTTTTTAGTAGTCTCTGCAATATCTCTATGTGATTCTAATTCTTCAATATTCCTGTTTGAAAGCTTACCAAATTCCGGAAACTTCTCAATTTCAAAGTAAACCCCATCTTCAGTTTCATAAGCAAATCCCTTATCAATTAATCTTTGGATTTGGTCTAGAATTTCATCAATATGATCAGTTGCCCTTGCAAATAAATTAACACCATTGACATTTAATTTATTCATGTCTTCAATGTATCTTTTTTCGAATTTACGAGCTAACTCGCTTGCTGGAATTCCACTTTCCTTTGACCTATTAATAATTTTATCATCGATATCAGTGATATTTTGAATGTAAAATACAGCATATCCTTTGTATTCTAAATATCTTTTTATTGTATCAAAAGAAATATATGTTCTCCCATGCCCAATATGTGCATCATCATAAACAGTAGGACCACATACAAATAAGTTGACCCTATTTTTATTAATAGTTACAAAATTCTCTTTACTACGAGTTAAAGTTGAATAGACGTCCATAAAAAATAACCTCAAAAAAATAGTATTTAAAAAAAGGCAAGTGAGGGATTTGAACCCCCGTATTATGGTCTGCAGCCACACACCTAAGCCACTCGGTAAACTTGCCACAAAATTAAAGGATAATAAAGTATTAGTAATTAACCATATAAATACTTTACTATTTCCTTTTACATTATCCCCTAGCCATACAAGATTGACAATCTTCTCCAAGTTCAGATTTATCAATGTTAAGTTGATCTAAAATATCGGGTAATTCAACATGCCCACAAATTTTGCAAGTTGTTGAAATCAAATCTGCTTTAGTTGCTTCATTTTGATATAGCTTAAAAGCAAATTCTTTAATCATATTCCTAACATTATCCTCGAGTTTGATTCCACTACCTCGTTTATCAGTAATATACTGAGAAACTGCTGGCTGGGTAATATCCATAATTTCTGAAACCTCTTTTTGTTTCATACCCAAATTCAAAAGTTCTTTAGCTAGTTCTGATCTAATAGCTGGGATCACATACCAAACTACAATTTCACAAGGTGGCTTCATAATATCATTCCTCTTTTCTAAATAAATCTTCTAAAGATTCTTGTTCCTCCCTGATATCATCAGTTAAACAAATTTCATTCTTATCATATAACACCTTAATATGTTCATCATTTTCTTGGAGATGCTTAGTAATAGTCCTAATTGCATCTGCAACAGGGTCAGGGAGTTTGTTGTGATCTAAATCAACTTTTTCATGAGGTACCCCTTTACGTTTTACAATACGTCCAGGAACTCCAACACAGGTTGATTCAGAAGGAACATCCTTTAATACAACAGCACCAGTACCAATTTTAGAATATTCTCCAATAGTAATATTACCCATTACTTTCGCACCTGCACCAATAATAACTCCCTTTTCTATTGTAGGATGTCTTTTAGTTTTTTCAGTACTAGTACCACCAAGAATTACTCCTTGATATATTAATACATCATCACCGACAACAGCTGTTTCTCCAACAACGACACCCATACCATGGTCAATGAATACACGTTTACCAAATGTTGCACCAGGATGAATTTCAATACCTGTAATGAATCTAGCTAAATTAGAGTTCATACGAGCTAAAAGCTTAAAAGAATGATTCCAAAGCCAGTGACTAACTCTATGCATCAATAAACCATAGAATCCAGGATAACATAAGAAAATTTCTAATGTTGACCTTGCAGCAGGATCTTTTTCTTTAACAGCTTTAATTTCATCCTTTAAATTATCAAACATTGATAAACCTCAAATAATCTAATAAATTTAATT
>NZ_JBNMGD010000086.1:0-2451 GCF_050872065.1 Methanobrevibacter sp. | reverse complement strand
TAATCAAGCTTTTGAAACAGCAACCGCAACAAATAATAAAAAAGTTAATGAATTTAATGAAAATTTTGTTGAAGAACATAAAAATCTTTTGGAAAATTATCAAAAAACAATTAGCGAATTTAAAACTCAATATTCAACAGAAATTGAAAATATGTGTCTTGTTCGCAAAGGTGCAAATCATGACCCTGCTCCAATCCCTGAAGAGGGCAAATGGGTTAAAGCAAAAGAAGTAAGTGATATTTCTGGTTTTACACATGGTATTGGTTGGTGTGCACCGCAACAAGGTTGTTGTAAATTAACATTAAATGTTAAAGATGGAATTATTGAAGAAGCATTGGTTGAAACTTTAGGGTGTTCAGGAATGACTCACTCAGCAGCTATGGCTGGTGAAATTCTAGTTGGAAAAACTATTCTTGAAGCATTAAATACAGACCTTGTTTGTGATGCTATTAACACTGCAATGCGTGAATTATTCTTACAAATCGTTTATGGAAGAACACAATCTGCATTTTCAGAAGGCGGTCTTCAAATAGGTGCTGGACTTGAAGACTTAGGAAAAGGTCACAGAAGCCAAGTCGGAACTATTTATTCAACAAAAGAAAAAGGCCCAAGATATCTGGAATTAACCGAAGGATATATTACAGAAATTGGCCTTGATGAAGATAATGAAATAATTGGTTACAAATACATCAATCTTGGAGTCATGTTAGATTCCATTAAAGAAGGCATTGATCCATTGGAAGCTATTGAAAAAGCTACAGGTCAATATGGAAGATTCGATGATGCAGTTAAAAAAATAGACCCAAGGAGTGAATAAATATGAGTTTATTTGAAAGTTATGAAAGAAGAATTGACCAAATCACTCCAGTTTTAGAAAAATATGGAATTAAAGACCTTGAAGAGGCAAAACAAATTTGTATTGATAAAGGTTTCAATCCATATGACATTGTAAAAGATGTTCAGCCAATTTGCTTTGAAAATGCATGTTGGGCATATACTCTTGGTGCTGCAATAGCTATTAAACAAGGTTGTGTAAAAGCATCAGAAGCTGCTAAAGCAATAGGTGAAGGATTACAATCATTTTGTATTCCTGGAAGTGTAGCAGATGACAGACAAGTTGGATTAGGTCATGGTAACCTCGCATCAATGCTTTTAAGTGATGAAAGTGAATGTTTTGCATTCCTTGCAGGTCATGAAAGTTTCGCAGCAGCTGAAGGGGCTATTGGTATTGCAAACTCTGCAAATGAAGTACGTGAAAAACCTTTAAGAGTAATATTAAACGGACTTGGAAAAGATGCAGCATTAATCATCTCTAGAATTAATGGATTTACTCATGTTGAAACTGAGTTTGACTATTTCACAGGAGAAGTAAAAATAGTTAAAGAAAAAGCTTATTCCAATGGTGAAAGAGCTAAAGTAAGATGCTACGGTGCTGGTGATGTACGTGAAGGTGTAGCTATTATGCATTTAGAAGGAGTTGATGTATCAATTACTGGTAACTCAACTAATCCAACACGTTTCCAACACCCAGTAGCTGGAACATACAAAAAAGAATGTATATTACAAGGTAAAAAATACTTCTCAGTTGCATCCGGTGGTGGAACAGGAAGAACATTGCACCCAGATAATATGGCAGCAGGTCCTGCTTCTTATGGTATGACAGATACATTAGGTCGTATGCATTCTGATGCTCAATTTGCCGGCTCATCTTCAGTTCCTGCTCATGTGGAAATGATGGGATTGATTGGTATGGGTAATAACCCAATGGTTGGTGCATCTGTTGCTGTTGCAGTAGCTGTTGAAAAGGCAATGAAACAATAAGAGGATTATTCCTCTTTAATTACTTTTTTTATTGGAGAATTAATATGTCTACTTTATGGGGTTTGACTGTAAGAGGAATTTGTGAGTTTAATGATAAGGTTCTACTTTTAAAAATAAGATCTCATTCCGTCCATGATGCTGAAAAATGGGAAATTCCCGGCGGTAAAGTCAAGAAAAACGAATTTTTTGACGAAGCATTAAAAAGAGAATATCTGGAAGAAACTGGTTTGGAAATTGATGTTCAAGAAATGTATAATGTTGTTCGAAATGATTATACTGCCTGTAAAACAAAAGAAGAGGTTAAATCAATCCAATTAATTATGAAAGTATCCTGTGAAACTGATGAAGTTAAAATAAGTAGTGAACATGATGATTTTGGATGGTTTAGTTGGAATGAAATAGATGAAATGATTGCTAATGAATTATTAACTCCTGCAGCAATCACAGCATTTACTAATGATTAATTTTTTAAGAGTAGATTACTTTGAAAAAAAAACGCTTTACCAAATTTATAAATGGATAACTAATCACCTTAATAGCCAACTGATAATCAGCAGGGTAGAATAATTTTTTTTTAAATTGAATTGTTTAAAAGCAATTTATGTTTTTTTTAAATAGAATATTATAGTT
>NZ_JBNMGD010000054.1:0-8443 GCF_050872065.1 Methanobrevibacter sp. | reverse complement strand
CAAAAGAACTGGTATCAGGCTAAATATAATGAAATCGGCTTTATGATTAAGCAGGAGTATCCAACAATTCCAGCCGAAGCATTTGAGCGTTCGTTGGAAGGAACATACTATGAACAAGAATATAAAACGTTGAAAATAACTGATGAGCAAAAACCAGCTAAGTGTATTGTGCATTCATCCGTAGATCTAGGAATGAATGATACTTTTTCCATAGGTTTCTTTGTTATATTAGATGATGGGACACCATTTATTATAGATGAGTTTCACGATTCTGGTCACGGATTATCTTATTATAAAGATATTTATGATGCATTTGCAGCTAAGTATATGTGGGATTATGGTGTCACATTTGTTCCACATGATATAATGGTAAAGGAACTAACATCAGATAAAACACGATTAGAAGTAATGCGTGAACTAGGTTTTAATCCAATAGTTGTGAAACGTCATACAATACAAGATGGTATCGAGACTACAAGACAGTTCCTTAGACGAGTAAAAATCTCACAAAATTGTGAAAAGATTATAGCTGCTATACAAGGATATAGAAAGCAATATAATCAACAATTAGGTGTGTTCTTAGATAAACCTGTTCACGATGAGTTATCACATTCTGCAGATATGATTAGATATATGGCAATGGGTTTAAAATATTATACTCCGAAGCAGAATAACGTTTATGAAAAGTACTCAGAAATAGATAAAGATCCTTGGTATGGTAATTCACAAGGATTTTTAATATAATGTATATTAAAACATTAAACAAACATTAAACATTATTGCTATATAATTCCACAAATTTAAAAATAAGGAGACTAGTAATATGGCTAGCAATGAAAATATTGTGCCCAATACTGATGGTAGTTTAGAAGAGTTCAGTGATACTAAAAGTCAAGAACCTGTAGTAAATGCTCAAAATGAGTCAGCTAAAGAACCTGATTATCAAAAAATGTTTAAAGATACTCAAGCAGCGTATACAAAAGCTCGACAAGAAGTTGCAGCACTAAAAGCTAAAAATGCAGCACTTGAAAAAGCAATTGTAGATAAAGGTGTGCAACTAGATCCAGCTGTAGCAGAAGAGCTTGAGCGTCTTAAATATGAAGATCCAGAAGCCTGGCGACAGAAGCTAAATGCAATTGAAAATGCTAAGGCAAAAGAGGTCACTTCTGAAATAACTCGTCAAGCTGAAGTCGCTAGGCGTAAAGAAGTATTGGCTTCTTGGAACCAAGAAAATCAGGATGCACAAATAACTGATTATATAGTTAATAATGTGCTACCAGCAGGTCTTACCAATAAACTTAAAAAAGGTGAAGTATCATTTGAAGGATTTCTAGCTGAGGCGTCGAATTTCTTGAGACAGACTAAAGTTGGTCCAGGTAATTCACAAAATGCTGGGAAAAAGGACCCTATGAGCATAGCGAATGGAACTGCAAACATTAGTCAAACAACTCAGGAAACGGATTATAGCAAAATGATTTTTTAACTAAAGGAGATAAATAATGGCTCTTAATCCAACTGGGACCGGAACCGTTAGAATTGGTTCCGATATTGAAAGGAAACGATGGGTTTCTGAAGGGCTACTTCAGAAGGCTGCAACATCGTTTTGGGCGGCGTATAAAGGACAAGGTCGTGACTCTGTTATTCAAACAGTAAACGACATTTCTAAAGGACAAGGACACAATGTAGTATTCGATATGGATGGTGCATTGGCTGGTAAACCTGTTCGTGGAAAACAACAAGCTGAGGGAACTGGTGAGCAGAAAAAGAAATTTAGCGATAAAATCACACTTGACCGCTATCGATATGTTGTTGATAATGGTGATAAGTTTGATGGTGTTAATATCGCTGACCTTTCTATCAATGAGCACGCTGATTCTCGTAGCAAATTGGGTGATTTGTGGATTCGTTCGGCTGACCAAGCGTTTTTTGACCTTGGACAACAAACATCAGAATTTGGTATTAAGCTAGGAGCACAATTTGCATTTGATAATTTCTTGGACATCGAGCAAATTGCAAAAACAGGTCGTGGCTTTAGCGTAACACCAACAGCCTTCCCAACTCGTGCACCTATGGAGCCATTCCGCACTGCAGATGGTAAACCAATGTGGTTGCTTCTTATTGATGTAGCTACTAAGGTAAAACTATTGAGCAAAGATGGTGCACAAGGGCTATTGGCACAAGCAGATGTTCGCGGTAACCAAAATAGATTGTTCTCTGGTATTCTAGGAACTATTGGTAACTTCATCATCATTGAAGCTCCATTGTTCTTTGGTGTAACAGATGGTGCAATCATTGATGGGCAAGGTTATTATCAATATGATAAAAACGCGGTATATGCAGCTGGATTGCGACAATATGTAGTTAAAAATGGTGCAACTGACAAAGTATTTACTGGTGAAGCTGATTTCGAAAAAAATCTTGCAGAAACAGGAAGTAAATTGTTCTCACGTAACTTGCTACTAGGTCGTGGAGCATTCCAATTTGCAATGGGTAAAATGCCTGATTATCATTATGCAACACATGACTTTGGTCTACATAGTGAGTCAGCATTGGAAGTATGGTGTGGAGCGAAAGCTGCGAAACTTCTTGCGGAAAACGAAGACTACGATGCTATTAAGCTCGCAGGTTACAACTACGGTTGTGCATTCGTTGACCTTGAGATTAAAACAACTGCATAAGGAGGTGGAATATGCCAGGTGGAAGACAAATTCCAAGCGATGTGATTGACCTTCGCGAATATAAAAAGAACAATCAAGTGCGAGATTTTAAAAATCTTGTAATTGCACCTTTTGCCGCTGAAGCGAATAAAACTTATCTTTTAGGTGCAATTCCTAAAGGTGCAGTAATTGTTGGCATACAAACCATTGAAAATGGTAACATTACTGCTGGTGGCACTGGTTTAAAAATTGGTGATATAAACGACCATGCAAAAGGTGTTGAAATTGCTAATGATAAAATTCATCCTGATGGTGGTGATTTATTTATCACTCCAGGTGCTGAACAAAATAAAGGTTATATCATTAGATATATGAATACTGGCATCACTGATGGTGCATACGCCGGATAAGACCATACTGGTGGTGATAATATGAGTAGGTCACAAACGATAATTGATGATGCACGACTTAGTCTAGCAGATCCTGATAAGACTCGATGGTCTGATTTACGATTGTTATCACTACTTAATGTTGCACAGGTTGAAGTAGCCACTAAGGCTTCTTTAGTCAAACGCACAGTGGTATTACCAGTGTTCAAGGGTCAAGCTGAGTATGTCCTACCCGATGATATAATATGGCTTGAAAGAGCTTATTATGATGGAAAACCTCTGCGAATGCTTGACTACCGCTCTATTGATGTAATGAATAGAGATAAAGAAGGGCAGCCTTCAGCAATGATTTTTAATAAGCACCCAAGAAATCATATAGTGCTTTATCCTAAACCGACAATTTCTTCAGAAAGTCCAATACAATTACCAAAAGATATTTTAGGTGTTGCAACAGATATTGAAGAGCTTGGAGCTAAAATCCAAGATAAGTATGGCATAATAACTGATATAGTTGCTGAAAACTTAGAAGTTGAAGTTGATTCACCGTATGGTGGTATCTCAGAAGTTAAACAGATATTGTATCCGTTAGAAGTATATTATATTGCAGAACCTAAGAAAATTTTAACACTAGATGAAGACCCTGAAATATCACCGGTTTGTGATAAGGCACTTAAGCTTTATATAATCGCGGCAGCACTTTTAGATGATATGGATACACAAAACAAACAAAGTGCAGCTGTATTCACACAATATTATAATGATGCTCTTAATGATATTAAGAAACATGCATCACGCGATTATGTTAGTTCAATTACACAAGTTGAAACAAATTCTTATAATGGAGTATTTGAATGGCCAATTCGTCCGTAAAATTAGAAAAGAATAAATTAGTTGTTGAAGATTTAGAATTAGGTTTTGGCTCTATTATACAAAAACGACAAGGTGAAGACATTCAACTTACTCAATTAAATGCTACACATTTATATGGTCCTCTTGTTGTAGAATCTGTAGATAAATTAGCTACTTTAAATCCAAATCTTATGACAACACAAACAGTGATTGTTAAAGAAAATCATACAATATATACTTGGGATAGCACAACTAGTTCTTGGGTTTCATCAAGTAAAGGTATTTACGTAGTAGATAGTATTGATGATTTGCAAAATATTCCAAATGGCTATAATACCGCTATTTTTGAGAGTTACGTGTATAATAAAATAAATGGTGTATGGACCTTAATGAATACTGCTGTTTTAGCAGTTGATAATTATAGTGATATAGAAAATTTACCACACGGTGTAACCTGTGTTGTAGTTAAGACAACTGGAACAATGTATTATAAACAAGGTCTTAATTGGACACAAGTGCAATTTTCAGAAGTTGGTGATAATATTAAAGTAGTTGATAATATTACTGATTTAGCAAGTTCAGATAGCACAATTTTTAAAGCTGTATTTTTAAATGATGATAAAAGATCTGGTATGTTCTTTTATAATGAAAAACAACAAGGTATTACTGATGGTGGTATTGTTTTTAATGGATGGGTAAGACAATATGATGGTAATCCATCACTATATTGGTATGGTGTAAAAGGTGATGGTGAAACAGATGATACAGCAGCAATAGGTGCTTATTTAACTCAACATTCATTTATTGATTTAACTGAAGGCACATTTAAAATCACAAAGCCACTTACAATCAATAAATCAATAAGGATAAATGGTAATAATGCTACATTATATTTTACAGAAAATGTAAATGCATATTTTATTGGTAAGGCACAAAATCCTGTTAGTGCAGTAGGTAATTTATCATTAGGTCAATCAACATTACAAACTTCTGGTTCACATACTTTTAAAGTTGGTGATTTACTTTTAATTAAAGGAACTAATCCTGCATCAGCTTACAAGACGGATAAAATGAGTTCATTTTTATCTAATGTGGCAGTGAGTAATACACCACATGTTACTTTAACTCAAGCAGCTAAATCATCATTAACTGCACCAACTATTCAAAAAATAGATGATATAATTGTAGAAATTTCAAATTTAAAAATTGTGCAAGAAGAGTCACAAAATCTTGAACATTGTTTATCATTTAAATATTGTAGAAATGTGAAACTTGATAATGTTATGATACAAACTAAAAATGTTTCAAATACTATAATTTTTACAGATTGTTATAATACACAATTAAATGCTTGTGATATTAGATCTTATGGCACAAATGCAGCTGCTATAAAAGTTATAGACTCTGACAATACTATAATTAAAAGTTCAAATATATTTGGTCAGCAAAAAGCATTACATTTAGGTAATGATAAACGACAAATAAATCAAATTGGTGTATTTGAATGTATTTTATCAACAAGTAACAATTCATTAACTGATTATGCTATTTACTGTGAAGATGCAGTTGTAGGAACTTCATTTAGAAATAGTCAAATAGCAGGTAATATACAATTAGGTGGACATACACATAGATTCAATAATTGTATTATATCTTGTTATGATAAAATAACACCAAAACAAATGAATGGTGGTGAAATATCTTTTATAAACTGCACTATAATATTTTTGATAACTGCACAACAAAATTTATGTTTTGGTAATGGCTCATCAAATAATATTATAGAAACAGACTGGCTCAAAGTTACTCAGCCAATGCATTTTGAATTTGTAGATAATACATTTGTTGTAACATCAAGTTATGCTTGTGTTTTACAATTAGTTGCTGTGCCATCTATCAATAGTAAAGCAGAAGTTAAGCACTCAATATCTTATTATGGTAATACAGTATCTGGTAATACAAATATAAAAGAACTTACACTCTATGGTCCATTTAATAAAGTAAGAATTGAATGTGGTAGTGAAAAAGTTGATTTATTATCAATTTATAAAGAATCAATAAATGTATTAGCTACTGCTAATGTTACAACACCAAAATCATTTACTTGTGAAACTTTCTTTACTTTAGGAAATTATCCAACAAATAAATTGTGTTTTGCAGATGTAGCAGTAGAAGCAAATAATTTAGTTGAAGTAACATCGAGTGTTACTGTAGATAATTTAACACACGATGGCACAACTTATGCATTAAAACATCCTATTGCGGTGAAATTACAATGAAAATTCTAAATATTACTGCTAAAAAGCAAAAACTTGGCTATGAAGATATAGTTGTAGGAACAGGACACATACAACAAACTCGTAGTAATATTACAAAGAAATTTTATCATAAAATAAATCTTAGATGCAATATGGGTTTACTTAACGATTGTGATTTTAACAATATTCCTAATGATCTTGAAGAAATTTATTTTACCGGATATTATAAAGAAGGTGATAAAGGTGAAGGAATATATAGATATATTGGGAATGATACTACTCATAATGTTGGTATTTATATTTCTAATGGGACTAGATGCTGGAAGAGAGACTTTACTGAATATGTTAGACCAGAATGGTTTGGTGCCTATGGAGATGGTAAGCACGATGATGCAGATGCATTTATAATTGCTTTGATTTATGGGAGTATTGAATTAGCAGAAAATGCATATTATAAATGTGAATTGTTACAAACTAATATAATTCCAATTTCAAAGAATATTGATATATTAGGTAATAATGCTACTGTTGAAATCAATTCTATTTTAGATTCAAATAAACTTATATTTAGAATTATAGAGTCAATAAATATAAAAATGAAATTTGTTAGATTTAAATCTAATTTATCTAAAATATTTGATATAATTGAAGAACAATTAGTAGTAACAAATAAAAATATTAAATATTGTGAATTTTCACCTAGTAACATAAATCCATTTAGTGTTACAGAATATTTAACTCAACAAGGTACACAGACATTAACAACAACTATCTTGGAAGGTAGAAATTATAAAACACAAGTTGCTACAAATGATTTACACCCATTAAATAAAAATGATTTGAAATCACTAAAGATTGAGGAAGAAGTGCCTAATGCTGTTCAAGTAGCTGGTGATGTAAAAATAGAAAGTTTAAAAGTCTTTTATAAAAATCCTATAGGTCCTAAAGCAACTGAAGAAAATCAAATAGTTACTTTAGCACAAATGAAAGAATTAGTAAAATTACCACAATCAATAAAAGATATTATTGATACAAAATTAAATGAATTAAAAGAACGTAAAGATATAAATATAAATGTATGTCCATACCCAGTATCTGCTTGTTATATTCAACCACACGGAACAAAAACCCCTAAAGAATTATGGCCAGATACTAATTGGGTAAAAATAGAATATAATGATGGAGCATTATTAGAAACTTA
The DNA here is from genome assembly GCF_050872065.1 of Methanobrevibacter sp. Taxonomy (GTDB): domain Archaea; phylum Methanobacteriota; class Methanobacteria; order Methanobacteriales; family Methanobacteriaceae; genus Methanocatella. The sequence continues at coordinate 1,089 of NZ_JBNMGD010000054.1, read as the reverse complement.
TATGGATCAAATTTATGATGGAACGGAGTCTATAAATATATGACAAAAGAAAATTTACGTAACCAATATATAGCTTATAGAGACAATTCTATTACAAAAGAGCAATTATTAACTAGTGTTAAAGATCAAATAAAAAGTTGTGATGAAGTAATTGTATCTTTACAAGAACCTTTATATGAAGGATATATTGAGTCATATACAGAACGTAAAGATTTATTAGCTATAGTTTTACAGCTAAAAGTAAAATTAGAAAAAGAAGTCGAAAATATAAATAATGATAATATTGTTTGGAAAAAAGCAGTAGCAGATTTATTTGAACAATATAGCAAAAATAAGTTTAATAAAACTAGCTTTACAATGGATAATTTTTATTTACCATATAATACTTTAGATGTTAATCTTTGGATAAGGAGTGGAACAATGGCTACAGCAATGAATGATATGTTATGGAATAGACTAAGGTCTTATAGTAAAGGTGATGTGGTATGTATGTATATAGATCAGTATATGTATGCTAAAAATTATACAAAACGTGACGGTAATGTATCTATACAAATGAATAATCCACAATATCAATTTGAGCAATATAAACATCATCAAGGAAGATTTTTATATCCAGTATATTTTGTATGTACACGTAGTAATACAAATGAATCACCATTTAATAAAAATTGGTGTTATATACCTTGTTTAACTGCTGAACCTACTGATCCAGTTGCTATGATACCTTACGCAGCTGTATATTTAGATAAGCTAATTTGTATTAACAACACCTTTGATTGTTTTTCAGTATTTAATACTGAATTTTTTACTAATAATACATATTGGAAGTGTATAAATAATTATTATTCCATAGGTGGTGCAAGAAACCGCGGTAAATCAATATGGGATACTAGCTCCCTTGATGAAACTATATGCTATGGTAATATAACTACTAGCTCATATTCCTCTATCCCAGATGTTATGTCATTATTTTATGGTTTTTCCCCTTATACACTTTTTCCATTTTATGTATGGGCATGTGGTTATCACTTCCAACGTGAACCAAAAGGTTCAACATATGACAATGACGGTATAAAACCTTTTGAT
>NZ_JBNMGD010000051.1:0-8958 GCF_050872065.1 Methanobrevibacter sp. | reverse complement strand
TATTATAGTATTATTATATTTAAATGATAATAGTATTTAAACTGAATTAATATATATAGTAGTTTCTACAAAAAATATAGATGGAGATAAATTAAATGACTATTAATATTCAAATAATACTTATTTCATGTGTTACGACGCTATACTTCATACTCCCAGCATATTTTTCAAACAGTGCAGGGTTAATATTTGGTGGAGGACTTCCAGTTGATTTTGGAAAAACCGATAAAAATGGCGTTCGCTGGATTGGAGACGGAGTGACTTGGAAAGGATTAATTGCAGGAACCATTATCGGAATTATAACAGGATTAATTCAAGGATTTGCTGCCCCATATATCATTTCAGCATATGGAGAATACATAATGACTCCAATAATAACCAACACAACAAATGGAATATTAATAGGATTTTTACTTGGTTTTGGAGCTCTTTTAGGTGATGCAATAGGTAGTTTCCTAAAAAGAAGAATTGGAATTAAGCGTGGTGAATCTGCCCTAATATTAGATCAATTAGATTTCCTAGTAGTTGCATTGATTTTAGTTTCATTCTTTGTTAAAATGGATTTACTATTTATTGTTCTATCCGCCATATTAACATTAATTATACATTTAATAGCTAACACTTGCGCTTATTTACTAAACCTAAAAGATGTTTGGTACTAATTAAAAAAAAGAGTTAAGGATAAATTTTTTATCCCAAATATTTATTCATCATTACAGAAGTTCCAACAGCCGGTGCAACAACACATTCCTCATCGGTTAAGATGTCACCCATAGATTTAACTTCTAAACCTAATAATTCCGCTGCTTTTTTATCTAAAATATCTTTTCCAAGACCTGTTGTGACAATTAATTCTAAATTTTGAGTTTCAACTACTTGTTTTAATCCATCTGCAATTTGTTCAACTTGCTTTTGATGAATGAACTTAGACATCTCGACAATTTCATCCATGCTCAACATTTCCAAATCAGCGCAAACTACACGAGCTATTCTTTTTGCACAATCTATTTTTGATTTACCCTCACCATCAAAAGTGTCACAAACATAATCCTCTTGAGTTATCAAATCCAAAACAGTATATACATCAGCAGTCTGTGCAAACAATTCACTAGCTACACGATATTCTTTCCCATTTAATTCAACTTTATCAAGAAAACTTGCTAAATTGGTTCTTAAAGTACCTGTATATACTAATTCACCGGTAGCTGATCTATCAAAGTCAGATCTACCAATTGCACATTCTTTACCATCTTTAATTGGTATGATGTCAGTTGTAGTGCTTCCAGTATCAATGAATATACAATTATCAGAAATCAATGTTGCAATTTGAGCAGTTGCAATCCAATTGGCAGCGGCTGCCTTAAGTGGAGTCGTTATAATTTCCTCTTTTGATAACATCCCATCTATTCCAACATATGCTATTGGACAATCAAATGTTTCTTCACATTTTTTAACAACATCCAAAACACCCTCCTTTTTAGTATCATATGCATCAACAAGTTCTGCTGTCATTGAAATACCTACAGCATCAATTTCACAAACCGGACAGATTTTTTCAATCAATTCAATTAAAACACTGGATAAATCATCATTATTACTCCACATTGGAAGATAAGCAAAATCAACCTCCATATTCACAATTTCATCATTATCAAAATCAATAATCGCCAAATCAGTGTTTGCACCACCAATATCAAATCCCGCTACCTTCATATTATATTCTCCTAATTTCCAATGAATCTCCAGACTTTTTAAATTCAATTTCACCATCTAAAGAGATATCCAAATCATCAATCTTGACATTGCCATCAACTAAATCAATAATTGTTTTACCTATGTTAAGATTAGCGACTTTAGTTAATCCTACATAAGGTGTTGTGAATCTTGAGTTAATCTCAAGCAAATACACAGAATAAATATCTTTTTCATCAGCATTAATTTTTAAATCAACACCTACAAAACCTTTAACTCCATTTATAGCCTCAACTGCTTTAGTTGCAATATCAAATGCCTCATCTTTAAATTCAGTTTCAAACGGTAATTTACCACCAAGATAAGTTCCATTATCATCTTTCAAGTCAACATATTGTTCATTTAAACTTATAGGTATGGCCTTTTTACCATCTGAAATCAAACTAACACTAATATCAATCCCTTCAATATATTCCTGAACGAGAACACGGGACCCTGGGGTGAAAATTTTATCCAAATCCAAACTTAAATCTTCGATTTTTTCTATAACCACAATATCTTTACAGTCTACACCAATTAACGGTTTTATTATTAATTTCAAAGGAGATAATGGGTCTTCAGCTTGCCATTTCTCATGTAAATTTTCAATTGCTCTTTTCCAATAACCCTTTGAATCTATTTTAAATCTAAATGACCTTGGCTGAGGAATTGTATTAGGCAATGATTCATAAGTTTCATATTTATCAGATGATTTTAAGCAAGCTTCAGATGAAGAGTTGTATATATCCACATCATTTTCCTCTAAAATTTTAGTAATGTTATAAAGATTATTATTGTTTTCAGCTGAAATGAAAATAGCTCTATTAAATTGACCTGCATTCTCGCTAAGCCATGAAACAACATCCTGATTAATTAAAATTGGATTAACATTACTATACTTTTTTACAACATCCCTATAAGATTCATTAATAACTAAATCAACATTAAATTCTTTTAAATCTTCCAAAAGTGAAAATATTAATGCTTCAGCTTCGGAAATAATACATTTATCTTTTTCACCTGAAGCAGTGAAATATTCAAATACTAAAATCGGCTCACTTTCTTTTGTCATAACTAATCATCATTCCATTTAAATTTAAATCATCTGTTGGGAATACCATATTTTCTCCATCAAAAACCATATGAACAAGTGAATTTTCTTTTCTTTCAAATTCCTCAACAGAAATATTTTCATCCATATTTTTCATATTTCTTGTAAATGAAGTCATTATATCCTCAGGAGCAACAATATTTAATAATCCCCTAGCATAATAATCTTCAATTGCATCCACAGTCAATTTTGCAGAATTTCCTTGTCCATAAGGATTAACTGCATTCTTCATTTTATCTGCAAACTCATTATCATCAATGATTTTACGAGCATTAAACACAATAGCCTCCTTATCAGAACCTACAAGGATGTTCCCTCCAGCAGTTACGGTCTCAGGTCTTTCAGTATTATATCTTAATGTTAAAGCCGGAACACTTAATGTTATTGCTTCTTCCTGCAGACCACCAGAATCCGTTAAGATTAATGTTGAAGCAGAAGTTAACTGTAGAAAATCAAGATAGCCTAACGGTTTTATGATATGGACATGATCTAAATTATTCAATTCATCAAATAAATCAAATTTTTCAAGCGTATTTTTGGTTCTTGGATGAATTGGAAAAATAATATTCATGTCATCTAATTCTTTTAATGCTTCAATAATGTCTGTAACCCTTTCTTTAACATCAACATTTTCAGCCCGATGCATTGTTAAAGTTAAAATATTATCCATTTCATCAATATTAAGTTCTCTAAGAGATTCTTCTTCAATACCTCTTTTTTTTGCAATATCCAAATGTCTAAAACAAGCATCAACAACTGTATTCCCAGTTATAATTAAATTTTTTCTTGAATACCCTTCAGCTAAAAGATTAATAGCAGAATCAATAGTTGGTATAAAATACATTGCAGAACATACATCCGCAACTCTACGGTTTACTTCCTCAGGCATTGTCATATCAAAAGATCTAAGTCCTGCTTCAACATGACCTATTGCAATATGTAATTTAGATGCAACCATTGCAGCTGCTAAAACTGCATTGGTATCCCCTTGGACTAAAACAATATCAGGTTTTTCATCAAGAAGAATTTCTTCAATACCTTTCATCATCAAACCAGTCTGTTTCCCATGAGTTCCAGAACCCACATGAATATTATAATCAGGTGTCCTAATATCCAAATCCCTAAAGAACGCATCAGACATTTCCTCATCATAATGTTGACCAGTATGCAAAACAATCTGATCTATATCTCTTCTGGAAATCTCATCAATAATGGGGGCCATCTTAATAATTTCGGGTCTAGTCCCTAAAATAGTAGCGATTTTCATAGTATTATATTTATAAACTAATCATTAAAAATGCTTTTTAATTTTTAAGTGAATGCAACATGCCATAATAAAAATAATATAATAAATAAAGATATTAAAAATATTCATGCACAGCTTAAACTAGTAAATACGAAACTTTCATTGACTATTAGGATAAAACCCATCGCTACTTAATTTGATTCATAAACTCATGAATGAAACATATCTTAAACTTGCTAAGACAATGAACATAAATAGATACTCATCATTTGCTTTAAAACATTCATTATTACCAGCTATGCAAATCATTTAAGCTTTTTATCATAGATTCTCTAATCGCATATCTTTTTTGCAAATCAGATAAAGAATCAACCAAATTACGCTTAAATCTCTCACACGCATAATCATCATATCTGAATTTAATTCCATCATACTTGATATCCATTAAAATTAGATATTCTGCTTCCATAACTTTAATATGAGCTCTTGGTTCATTTTCCTCAGGATTTAACAATCTTTCAACTTCATCTAAACTCATTTTACCAATAGCAACATCCACAAAAACCCTCATCATTTTTCTTACCATATTCCATAAAAACGATTCTCCATAAATATCAACAAAAATAGGAGATACAGTATCATGAAGATTTGGAAATTCCTTTTTGTGATAATCACTTAAATCAACTTTTGTGATTTTAATATCCTCAATATTTCTTGTAGTAGTCTTTTGGAATCTTTTTGTAAAATTAGTGAAGTTATGAGTTCCCTTAAATACTTCGGCACATTCTTTTAATTTGTCAACATCCAAATCCTGAAATAAAATATATCGATATTGTCTCATCTGAGCATATCTTGGCTTGAATGCATACCTTACAGGAGCACTCGCAATAATTTGAATATCATCAGGTAATGAATTATTAATTTCATTTATCCTAACATCCTTTTCCGATTGAAAACTGATTACATTACCTAAACTATGAACTCCAGCATCAGTCCTTCCTGCAATCCTAAATCTAGATTTTTTTAAATCATCAATATAGTCAAGTTTACGTAAATGATAAATCAATTCTCCTTCAACTGTTCTTAAATCTGGTTGTCTTTGAAAACCATGAAAATTAGTTCCAATATATCCGATTTTGAGTGCTGTTCTTTTCATTATAATAATATTGAACACAATATAAAATAAAGTTTAAGAAAAAAATTAATAGCTTTTTACACATGAAAATTAATAAAAACCATTTTCCTATAAATATCACTTAAAAAAAGTAAAAAAAGAAAAATTAAATTTCTCTTATTCCTGAGCAGTTTCAGGATTTAATAATTTTTCAACATTTTCACCAATTAAATCAAATAATAATACAATAAGTAATAATGACATACCTGGGTAAAATGCTAACCACCAATATCCAGATGACAAATAGTTCATTGATTCAGAGAGAATCACACCAATAGCAGGTTCATGAGGGGGCAACCCAAAACCAAGGAAAGTAATAGCTGCTTCATGCATAATAGCATGAGGAAACATTAAAATAACACCAACAATAATCTGCGATATTACCAATGGTAAAATATGTTTTAATGCAATCCATATTTTTGATTTACCTAATCTTTCAGATAGTACAATATAGTCTTTTGTTCTAATTTCTTTAACTTCAGATCTTAAAACTCTTGCAAGAGGTGTCCAATGAGTTAAACCCACTCCCATTACTACACCCATCACTCCTCCACCAAACATTATAGAAATAAGAATAATTAAAAGAATATGAGGTATTGAACCAAACAAATCAATAATTCCAGCAACTAATTCATCTGAAAATCTATTAAAACTTGAAAATAATCCAAGAATAATAGAAATCACAGTACTAACAATTGAAGCAATGAAACCTACTATTAAACTTAATCCCAGACCTGCAACAGTTCTTTGAAACATATCCCTACCCATCCAATCTGTACCAAAGATATGTTCTAAGGAAGGCATCTGATTTGAACTAATAAAATTTGTTGGAATATCCCCAATAAAATAACTAGAAATCAAAACACTGACAATAATTACTGCTGAAACAATAATAATCATAATCGTTTTTGTTCTCAAATTTGCAGGATATAAAAACCATTGCTTCTCATTGCCTCCATTAATCATTGAACTCCATCTCCTTTATTCTTGGGTCAATAAAGTAATAAGAAATATCCGCAAATAAATTACCTACAAATACAAATACTGCACTGAATAGTACAATACCTAAAAATAAAGGTACATCACTTTGAAGCCCTGCTGCAACAGCCGTTTGACCTATTCCTGGATAAGAAAATACCTGTTCAACCAAAACTGCCCCACCAAATAATTCACTAAATGACAAAAATTGTAATGTTATTGCAGGCAACAATATATTTCTTATTCCATGATTTTTTACTAAATTCCAACCAGATTCACCCCTAGATTTAGCAAACAATACAAAATCAGAGGATAAAACATGAATTAATTCATTACGAGTGTACATTGCAATTGGTGCTAAACCAACTAAACTCAATGTTAATGTAGGGAGCACCAATCTTGTTGCCCATTCAATGAATGTTGCATCAGTACTTCTAACCCCTATTGGAACACCAAATCCAATTGGAAACCATCCCAAATAAACCGAAAATACCATTAAAATAAGCATACCTACCCAAAAAGATGGAGCAGACTGAATTGTATAACAGTAAACTTTTATTGCTTTGTCAATCCAAGAACCTTTATTTTTACCTGCAATAACACCTAATAAAAATCCAAGGATCCCACTTATTATCCATGAAATCGCCATCAACACAATGGATGCGGAAGCTTTTTCTAAAATAATATCAACAACTGGAGCACGATATATTAAAGAAATACCCAAGTTACCATGAAATAAATCAATTATCCAATGAAATATCTTAGTTGTTAAAGGAACATTTGTACCAAAATATTCTTGGAGCATTTGTCTTTGAGCTTCTGATACTGCAGCTTCTTTTAAATAAGCATTGACCGGATCTATAGGGGATAAATCTAATAATACAAAACTAAATACTGCAACTGCAATCATCAATATTGCAAAACGTACTAATTTATAACCAAAAAATTTTAATAGTTGATTCTTATTCAAAATAAGACCCCCAAATAAATTTTAAAAAAAGAAAAAAATAATTAAGCTGTAGAATTGGTTCTTGACCACTCACAGACATTAATTAAAATATCATTTCCTAAATCATCTGGTTGTTCACCAATATCGATACCATTTTTAATAAAGTAATTGTACTTATAGTTAGCAATCCATACCCATGGAGCATCTCCAGCAGGACCCCAACCTCCACCATTAACCAAGGCAGACTGAGACCATAATAAATCAGCTTTAGCTAAATCACTAGTATGCATAGCTTCCTCCATTAATTTATCAGAATCAGAGTTATTATACAAGTTAGGATTCATATAAAACCCATCCATTTCTTTACTATGATATTGTTGATAAATTGATTTGTAAGGATCAGGAGAGGTTTGTTGCATTAAACCTGCTGAATGGTATAAATTTTGATAGATAGTATCCCAGTCAGCACCCACAAGATTAACTTCAATTCCAAGTTCTTTTGCTTGTTCAGCAAAAACAGTAGCCATAGATTGTCTATCAAGATAATCTGGAGGATAATATAAATCAAATGATGCTTTTAAACCATTTTTCTCAACAATACCATCACCATCAGTATCAGACCAACCACCATCTTTTAGGATTTGTTTTGCTTTTGATACATCACCATCAGCTAATTTAGCATTAATATTCGCATAATCTCTTGTGTCAACACCGGTAAATTCAGGAGAAGCATGACCTAAAAATATTTCATCACACATATCTTGACGATTAATACCTACATTTAAAGCTTTTCTAATTGATTTATCAGCAGTTACATTGTTACCCACTTTCATAGTTCCATTATATACAACTCCAGTATCATTAAGGTATGGTAAAGATACACCTTGTGCCCTACCTGCTGACTTTTCAATGAATTGATACCCATCTACAGTTTGGTTTAATGCAGAAGTCGCAACAGGAACAACATCAATTTCACCAGATTTAGCTAATTCTAACCAAGTTGCTTCTTTAGGGAATAATAAAGTAATTTGAGTAAAGTATGGTTTGTCACCATAATAATTATCATTGATTTTGAATATAACTTGTTGACCTTTATCCCAATGATCCAATACATAAGGTCCAGTACCAATAGGATTTTCACCATAAGTGGAATTATCATATGAATCAGAAGGCACAATTCCAACATACCTTAAATCATAAATAAATGTTGATCTAGATTCAACTAAATTAAATTTAACGCAGGTATCATTTACTACAGTGACATTTTTAATATTTGTTAAATCCAATTCAGATTCCGTTTCTTTTGCTGTGTTAAATGTGAATGCTACATCTTCTGCATTAAAAGTAGAATTATCTGAAAACTTAACATCATTTCTAACATTGACAGTCCATGTTTTTCCATCATCACTTACTGAAAAATCAGTAGCAAGATCAGGCACAATACTTCCATTTTTATCTGTTTTAAATAAACAACTTTGTACTAATGGATTATAGTTCTGGTGCCCACATCCCCAACCAGTAAGAGGATTAAAACCTGCTTCAGGTTCTGCAATATTACTATGAGCAGCTACTGTTAAATGAGTTGGGTCATTATCATGAGTTCCACCCATAAATACAAAAACACCAACAATAGCAACCAATACAACTATAATCGCACCAATTATTATTTTTTTATTCATGAAATTCTCACCACATTAACTATTAATATTAAAATTAAAGTAATACTTTTTAGTGAAAAAACAACTATTTAGTAATACTTTATTATTAAT
>NZ_JBNMGD010000056.1:0-8336 GCF_050872065.1 Methanobrevibacter sp. | reverse complement strand
ATAATATAATATTTAAAATAAAAGCAAGGTGAGAAAATGTTTGAAGATGAAAGAGACGATAAAATTTATAATCTAATCATAACAAGTGGATTTGATAAGAACAAAGAATACGGCCAATTTACAGAAAAATTATACTCAAAAACAGATTTCTTATGGAAAGAATCCATGTCTGGATCATATTCCAGTGCCGGTGAAGAGTTTTATAAAAAAGTAGATAGGATAATTTTATTATCAGGCATTTATAATGACAATAAAGAACTCTTTGAAGACTTATTGAATGCAAGCGAAAAATATGAAATACCTATTGTTTTAGTTAGACCATTAGGTGTAGAAGAAGTTCCAATTGAATTAGAAGAAAAAGCAGCGACAATTGTTGGATGGAATGCAAACTGTATAATTGATGCGATTAGAGATGCGCCTGAAACCATGTAAAAAAATAAAAAAATAATAATGTGATTACATTATTACTTTTGAAACACCATTCACCTTTTCTACTTTAATTAAATTGTCAGCGGCATTTTCAAGCTGAGATTCATGAGTTACAATTATCATTTGAGGTAATACGGACATTTCTTTTAATAAATTAATTAATTCATGTCTTCTTGATGAATCTAAATGGATTGTAGGTTCATCAAGTAAAATACTATCTAATTCACCATTAGTCATTGCTTGTGTAATACCAAGTCTTAAAGCCAATGCAATAGCTATTTTTTCACCACCACTGACCATACTCATTGATGATTCACCTTCAGGACCGTAAACAGTAACATTATATTCATCATCAAGAGTTAAATCAGAATAATTAAAGTTAAATTCATTGAAAAATTCTTTAGTATATTTCTGGATTAATGGTCTTGAAATATTCCTTAAGTCCTTTTGAATACCATTCTTACTGTACAAGCTTCTGAAATGATTTAATAAATTAATATAATCAGAAATATCATTATATTGTTTTTTGAATAGGTTAATAGTTTCTAATTTATTATTTAAATCTTTAACTTGAGTAATTGTTTCACGTGCTTGTCCCTTAATTTCTGAAAGCTCGTTATTGAATTTATTGAATCTTCTTTCATAGATGTCTGAATGATAAATAATTTGTTCATATTTCTCTTTATCATAAGTAGAAGCTTTTATTTTGTTTTTAATAATATCTATTTGATTAATAGACATGCCAATATCCTCTTTAACAGAGTCTAGTTGTGATAAATAATATTGTTTATTTTGAACAAATCCTTTAAGTTGATTATATTCCTCATTCTTATGTTTTAAATCAGTTATGCGATTTTGAAGCTCAATAGAAGTTATATCCCCACTTAAATGAGAATCTTGTTCAATTGCAAGTTTAATATTCTTTACATGAGTGTCAATCTCATTTTTAACTTGTTTTAATTTATATTGAGCATCAGTCTCACTACCTAAAACTTCTAGTGCACCTTTAGCTTGATTATATGCATCATAAGCCTCTCTATAAGATTCACGATCTTGTTTTTTATTTGCAATAATAAGAATTAATTCACCTAATTTTCCACTAATGAACTCTTTGGATGTGATTTCATCATCAAGTTTATTTAATTTGACTAATTGGTTTTGCAAATGACCAAATTTATGTTTATATTCAAGGATATGCTTAGACAATTCAGATAATTTATCATATTTATCCTCAAAACTTACTTTATTCTTAGTAAGTAAACGAACACTTTCTTCATATTCTGAAATTAAGTTATTATTTTCTTCAATTTCATCAGAATACTGTTTAATTAGTTCTGATTTTTTATTTTCATCAATATCTGCTTGACAAACTGGACATTTATCCTCTACATCCCCTAAATCATTTAAAGGTTTTTGACTTGATTTAATATTCTGTTTAAAAACAACAATTTCTTCATTTTTAGCAATAATATCATTAGACAAACTTTTAATTTTTTCGGATATTTCATCAGAAAAACTACTTGTTGTTTCTTCAATACTTTCAATATCATTAACTTCAGCCAATCTATCTTGATCCATTCCGTAATCACTCAAGTTATCTTTAGCTATAGCGAAAAATTGATTAATTTCATCACGTTCATTTTGAATTTCTTTTAAAAGATCTTTTTTATCATTATCAAGTTTAGTCATAGTAGCTAATTCTTTTTCAAAATTAACTTTTTGATTATTATATTTGGTAATTTCTTCTTCTGAAGCTAAAAATTTATTATAATCCTCTTTATTATCTTCAACAAGTTGTTTTTGTTGAGCAATCGAATCTAATTTATTATCAATTTCTTGTTCTTTTTGTTTTAAATTTTGAATACTTAAAACAGACTTTTCAAAATCAAGGTAAAGATCTAATTTAGATACATATTTTGCTAATCTTGAAATTTTTTCTTCAGCTTCATTAATATTATCTAAATTATTTTGAATTCCATGTTTATCTTGTTCTAATTTAGATAATGTTTTTTCTTCGTTTTCAAGATTAATAACTTGAGTTTCATGAATTTCTTTTTCCCTTTCCATGTTCCTTTTACTTTCGGAAATCTCTTGAAGTAATCCATTGACTTCTTCAATACTTTCCTCAAGTTCATGTCCCCTATGTTTTAATGAAGCTAATTCCTCTCTTTTTTTAGATAAATCCTCTGCCAATTCTTTTGAATTATAAAGTTTACCTTTAAGTTCAGAGAGCTGATTTTCATAATCCTTAATGATAGGTAATAAATATTTCCAAGCTTTTTCTAGAGAATCAATACCTAATAATTTAGCAATTAATTGTTTTTTCTCTGCAGGAGTTTTATCAACTAATTCAGCTATTTCTCCTTGTCTAATATAAATTGCATTTAAGAATAAATCAGAATCTATGTCCAAAATTTGATGAATTTCATTTGATACTTCTTTCTCTCCACTACAAACGTGAATATATTCACCTTCCATGGAAGTTTTCTTATACAATGTAGATTTTAAGTTTGATTTTTTTTCACGAATGATTTTATATTTTTTCCCCTTAGAAATAAATTCTAATTCAATAAACATTGATTTTGCATTATTTCTAACTAAATCATCAATTTTTTTACCGGCGTGCTGTTTGAATAAAGCAAAACTAATACCTTCTAAAATTGTTGATTTTCCTGCACCATTTTCACCTACAATAACACTAATACCCTTTTCAAATTTAATAACTGTATCCTCATGAGATTTGAAATTTTTTAATCTTAATTTTGTGAAAATCATTTTAAAACCTCATTTAATGCTTCTTGAATATCCTCTGCTTTTTTATGGGGTGTTTTGAGCTCAACTTTTTCTTCTGTTTGTATTTCATCTTTTGTGGAATTATAAAAGTCATTATAGAATTGTTTAATTAAATCCTGTGACTCTTCAACCTTATCTTTTGATAAATAGTCATACAAATTAATAGCTAACTGAGTTACATCATCATTGTTATATCCCTTTAATTGTTCCACAAGTATATCCTTAGCTCCTAAACCCTTATTTTTAATATAATCTTCATCAATGAGTTCATCACCTTTAACACTGAATTTTGGCCTAATCATTAAAGATAAATCACCTAATTCTTCATTAATAATATCATAAACATCACCTGCATCAGATTCAACACCCCTAATTGTTAAATTTAATATAGGTTGTTTATCAAAATCTTTAATTGTTTCTTTAATACCTGCAATGCCATTTTCCAAGTTTTCATAATCAAGTGATCTTTTAATAAACTCACGAGGAATATCTATTTTTACTCTTTTAACAATAGGTTTTGGACCATCAAAATCAACAACAACAAAACCTTTTCCATTCTTTTTATAATCCTCAAGTTCATCAGTTTTCCAGATTTCTCCTGAGCCAGGATATACTAATCTTCCTTTACCAAAGGATTCATTAACATATTTATGAATATGACCAAATGCATAATAATCAAAATTATCTGGAATATCACCAATTTCCAATTCATATTGACATCCCAAATATTTATCAATGCCCTGATGTAAAATTAAAATAGATTTTTCATAATCCTCTGCTTTTTTAGATAATTCTGATAATTTAGATTTTAGAACTTTACTCTGTGATGATGGATAATATGGTAAACCTGCAATAAAAATATCTCCATATACATAAGTAGGATTAATTGGACTAATCACTTTTAAACCTAACTTTTTAAATATTACCTGTGGTGGAATAGTACCTTTACGCATTACAGAATCATGATTTCCTGCAATTGCATACATTGGAATTCCAGCACCTTTTAACTTCAATAAACCTCTCTGAAAGGCTAAAAGTGCATTAGGAGATGGTCTTGCAGTTTCAAATAAATCTCCACTATGAATTACAAAATCTACTTTTTCTTCAATTATTTTATCTATAACCCTTTCAAATACTTCATAAAAATCTTTTTCACGTTCAATTAAACCAAATTGACGATAACCTAAATGAGTATCTGATAAATGTGCAAATTTCATTATATTACCTTTAAAATTTTTGTATATAACCAATTTAAACACTATATAAAGTATTTAATTGAATAATATTTTATGATTTTCTATATTTAATAGTTTTCAATAAGAGCATTTGAAAATAAAAAAAAGTATATTGAAAAATCTAAAAAAATATGAAATCAATAATCATATCCCATATCTAATGTTTCCATTTCAGCACGTTTAATTTCTTCTTCATCTCTTTTAAATGATTTTTTGAAATGAGAAACAATATCCATATCATCACCATGACGGCGACCTTTGAACTTGTCAATTTTGACAAGAGTTGGTACTTTACTCATTAATCCTAAAACAATAGCTTCCCCGACATTTAATGATGGAAGTTGATTTATTAAATCCTGTGATAAACTTTCACTAGCTGATTGAACATGCCTTTGATCTTCAGGCTCAACAAGCCTTAAAATAATCATATTATTCATTTGAGACAATGCATCATGATCCACAGTTTTTGGGGATTGACTTACTAAACATAATCCTAAACCAAATTTACGACCTTCTCTTGCAACTCTTTGAATCCATCTTTTAGAATCAGATTCACGCCTATTTGGAGCTAAGATATGTGCTTCTTCTAAAATAAAAAATACTGAATTATCAAGTAATTCCTTTTTGTCTCCTTTATGTGCTGCATTTTTACTTCTTTGAAGTGAATTCCTTAAAATGTGACTTACTAAAACACTAGCTACTGCTTCATCAACTTGACTTAAATCTAAAACATTAGCATATCCTTTTTTAATATTTGATAGAATATTTCCAATATTTTTATCAAATAAGTTAGAATATTTAGACATGGAATCTTCAATTTTATTCATAACATCAACTATTCTCCTATCAGAATTTTCATCATTAGACTCTGACTCAAGAATATCATACATTACTTTTAAGAAGTTGTTAGTTTTATTTTCACCATTTTCTAACATGGATTTAGCCTTATCAAATGCTTTTCTAAAGTACCTTTCCTGAATAAAACTATTTGCCCCAATATTTACTAATTTTTTGATTTCATAAAAATTCATATAATGAGGATTGATTTTAGGTCTTATTACATTAACCTTACCATTTGGAAATTCCGCATCTTTATATTCTCCATGCATATCAAAAACAAAAATAGGGACATTATAACCTAGTAATTGATCTATTAAAACAGATACAGTGTTTGATTTACCTGCACCAGTCATTGCAAGAATAGCTAAATGTCTTGACAAAATTGGATTTGCTTCAATATTAACATCAACATCACTTTGATTTACAAGACAACCTAACTTAATAGGATTTTTTGCGCTGAATATTTCATCTAAAACTTTTTTATCAGCTAATTGAATTTCTGTTCCTGGAAGTGCAGGTGTTCTAGGTAATTTTAAATTATCATTCACATCTCCAAGAATTTTGACTTTACCTTTAATATAATTATCATCAACTTCAAGTCTTGAAATCTTTTGAATTGCTTTAAAATCGTTGATATCTACATTTAAAGAATCATTTCCCCTAATTAAATTTTCAATCATTCCTAAAACTTTTTTTCCATCATATTCAATTGTAACATATTCACCGACTCTCGGCATTTTATCTGAAATAAATGTTACTTCTGTAAGTGAAGTTTCCCCAATACAAATTCCAACTACCATGACATCACTTCCCTATTAGTTGTCTCATAAATTCTAGCTATTTTTAATAATTCTTTAATATTCTTATCTGTAATTACAACATCGTTATGTGCTCTATTAAGTAAATACGGATAACCTTGAACCGTTAATTTATTAATTTTTTTAATTAAATCAAACACTTCTTCTTTTGATGCTTTATATGGTAATTCCACTTTTAATACATTCTTCTTGTCTTGTAATCTAATATAAAATACCGTGAAAGTAATACTCTTAAACAAATCATTGAAGTATGGAAATGCTACTTTTTCATGAACTTGTCTATATTTAATTAATGAGATTCCTTGTTTTTCTGTAAATTTATCTAAAAATGCAATATCTGGAATATTCCAATGGAACAACTCATTATCAGAAGATGATTTTGAAATTGAAATTATTCTTTTTCTAAACTGTAAAAGTTCTTTTAAAAGAATTATTTTTTCAATAGAGGCTAGCTGAAGATTATATTCCTCTATTTTATTTGAATTTTCATTTTTTGGTAATTCAACAAGATTTAGTGAATCTCTGATTTCTGGAAATACCAATCCATATTTTTTTATGCGTAATCTTTCCTCAAACTCCTTAAGTAATACATCATCTAAATTATTTTTAAGTTTAGATGGTAATTTAGCACCTCTTGGAAATGCATTTTGCAAATCTCCAAGGATAGATCCATCAAACATATAATAATCAACATCATAATCTTTAATAGTCCTAAGTGCACATTTTAATTCATAGATTGCCATATAATTACCAAGCAATTCATCTAAAAAAGAAACGTGTGGAATATCAAAAATATCCGAATCATCAATTTTTTTAATATTGGCATCATTATAAATTATGGATTCCGCACCAACTGCACAAAAATTAGTTGTTAGAAATTTCTTTTTATTAAAACTTCCATCACCTGCAGCAATAGAAAAATCATCATTACTTTCAAGAATATCCCTATTAAACCATTTATATTCTAATTGAGATTCAACATCTGTTTGTGAATCAATATCATGAATAAATCCTCTTTTGGTTATGGCTTTTTCATATAATGAATTTAACATAATATCACTGTATAAATTATGTTAATAATAAATAAAAAAAGTATGGTAAGAGCAGTTGAAAACTACTCCTCTGAAGCTTTTAAAATAGCTCCAGTTATTTCTTCAATTTTAGCTTTTACATTATCGACTTCTTCAACAACAGTACCAGTTACAATGATGTCCCCACCAGCTTTTGCAGCAGCATATGCTGATTCACCATCACGAATTCCTCCGCCAACAATAAGAATATTTTTTGGACCTGCCATTTTAGTATAACCGACCATTTTTGGAGGGATTGGTTCTTCTGCACCTGAACCTGCTTCAAGATAAAAGAATTTAATTCCAAATAATTCCGCAGACATTGCATATGCTGCAGGTATTTTAGGTTTATTTCTAGGGACTAGATTTGCATCTCCAACCCAACCAACGGTTCCTCCAGGAGAAACAACCATATAATGCATGGACAATACTTCCATTCCAGATGTTTTAACTGCCTTTGCAGCTAATGCTTGAGCACCGTTAATCCAATATGGATCTCTAGAGTTTACAAAACTCATGTAAAAAATAGCATCAGCATATTTACTTACACTACTAGTGTTACCTGGGAAAATAATAATTGGAACAGCAATATTTTCAGATAATATTTTACAAGTGTTATCTACATCATCACCATCAACAGTGGATCCTCCAATCATAATACCATCAGTTCCACCTTCAATAGCTTGGGTAGCTATTTCTAAAGCTTCTTCAGGTGTTTGTTCATCAGGGTCTATTAAAGTAAAGTGTATTTTTCTACTTTTTAATATCTCTCTAATATAATTTTCAACATCTTCCATAAGAATACCTAAAATAAGATTTATTAAAAATAATATATTAAATTAATTGTTTAGAAATAAAAATTAGTTAAAAATAAGTTTTAAAAAATAAATAAAAAGATAAGAGAATGAATCTATCCTCTTGGTTCTTTAGCTTTGAATCTTAATCCTTTGTAACCACATTTTCTACAGGTTGTAGCACCAGCAGGGTTACGAGCATTACATTTTAAGCAGATTTTTACATTGAACATTCTGTTTTCTGCTTCTTCGAATCTTGCCATTAAAAATTCCTCCTTATAACCGTGAAAATTAATAATAATAAAACTGTTATGGTATTCATAACTATTAATTAATTATCTAAATTTAATAGTATTT
>NZ_JBNMGD010000060.1:0-7287 GCF_050872065.1 Methanobrevibacter sp. | reverse complement strand
TCCCAGTCCTAAGGGTAGGTTATCCACGTGTTACTGAGCCGTACGCCACGAGCCTAAACTCGTTCGACTTGCATGGCTTAATCGAATCCCAATAGCAGTAGCATCTGCCAGGATCAAACAGAATTGAACACATAACAGATCATAATAAGATATAATTAAATTGAAATTATGAAGTACGCTAAAAAATATAGACGAGTATACACATAAATTTGAAACAAATAAATTTGTAACTAATTCACCACATCTACAAAACTAACATCATACTTGAGGAAATTCAAGTACTCATTAAATATAACTACATGTGGAAATGCAACCATCATAGTAAACATTGCTCCATGCAATATACTTAGGTCATCGCCATATAACATATAGTACATCTAATAGAGAGACAAATTTTAGTAACAAAATTAATTACAAAATATTGCAATATATTTTAAAAAAATAAAATAATTTATAATATTAATTTTTTAATCAAAATAAAAATTTTTATTAAATATTTTAATGAATAAAACTTAGAATGTTGAATTTATAAAACAATTTTAAAAAAAATAGTGAAAAATTACATAGAAAAAGATAATTAAAAAAATAAATAAAAGAAAGAAAATTAATGGAATTTTAGATATTTTAACACAGACATAAAACAACTAGTATATAAAGATACCTATTATTCTAAAGCTTTTTTACAAATAACTGAAATCATTCTAGTTAAACTTCTATGCATCTTAATTCCATACTGCTCCACAATATCAAATCCTGCCTCGTTAGCAATTGGTTTTAAATCAACATAATGAGGACTAGCCATACAAAGATAAGCATCATCTTTCATATTATCATATATAGATTTAAAGAATTCTCTAAATATATCATCACCTTCAATATCCCCCGTAGATGTAGAAATACCATAAGGTGGATCTGTAACTACAGCAGTTACTTTTTCATACATTTTAAGTTCACGCACATCCAGATTAAATGTTCTATAATCAGTAATTCCATAATAATCTAAATTAATTGAAGTACCATTTTTCATTTTCCAATAAATATCTGATCCAACTACTTTACAACCGATTAGTCCTGCTTCAATTAAAATTCCCCCAGTTCCACAAAATGGATCAAGTAATAATTGACCTTTTTTAACTCTTGACAAATTAACCATACATCTTGCTAACTTTGGACTCATAGAACCTGGATAAAAAAATGGTCTTTTATGTGGTTTACTATCTTCAAAATGTTTTTTATTTAATTTGAATCTTTCAATAGCAATATAAAACTCATTTTGAAAAACAACAACACGTATTAATGTTTTAGGTTTTGATAAATTAACTTTAATATCATCACAATTTGAAAGAATTAAAGAACCTGCTTTTCTTTCAGTTCCCACAGTATCAATCTTCGTATGGAATCTTTTCACACGAACAGCAAAATTCTCATCAATATATTTTGACCAGTTAATAGATAACATGTCCTCCTCAAAATCATCAAGATTAGATTCCATTATAACTTCATGTATTTCATGAGTATATCCTAATCTTCTGGTTAAAGTTTCATAATAAGAATCAAGATTCTCCTCTGAAATATTTTTTAAAATAACTAAACCTTCTGTTATCACATTTATATCTGCAGAAATGTTTTCACATTCTATAACGGCTTTTAACTCCGCAAGAGGCAATTGTGGATGTTCTTGTGACTGTATACATAATAATTCCATTAAATTCACCTAAAATAAAAAAATGTTATTTCTTAAATTTATCAAAATGTCTTCTAATAACCTTTTCACTTGAATCATTCAAAGCATTCAAATCAGTGTTTAAAAATTCGCTTCCTTTTCCATTATAATTATTTTGAAAATCATCATTATAAGAATAATCCTCTTGCATATCATTATAATAATTTTCAGTGTAATAATCATTCTGAGGTTCCAATTCTCCAATTACTCTATCAACCTCATTTTCAAATTTACCATCATATGGTTCATACTCATATTCATGTCCTTTTTGATTATATTCCATATCAGGATAATATTCATAATCTCTTCTTGACATATCTCTTTCATGAGTTAAGGGAGTGATTGGTTCAAATTCATCATACATTTCATTTCTACCTAAATAATCCTCATCATCCAAATAATTATCCACTTGATGATAAGAGAAAGATCTATGTTGGCGAGGTTGGAAACTCCTAGAATCTCTCATATATGAAAATATTATCTCCTCAATCTCTGAAGGATTTGAAATATTTTTTAATTCTAACTGATTATTATCATAAGCACTGAAAACAGATACAGTACCTATATTAAACAATCTTGCAAGAATATTTTGAGAAGTATTAACATCTTGAATAGTAGCATAAGGCATGTGATTTTTTTTAGTTGATATAACACCCGACTTAACCATGATTTTTGAATCAGTTAAGATATATTCAAGAGAATACCAACCAATAATCTGCCATATAATATATAGTACAATAATAAGAATGATAACAAAAAAAGCTATAGCTGTATATCTAGTTAACGGTAATTGAATTTGAGAAATTAAATACACTTGCATCTTAGCAATGAATTTAACTACAACTGGTGAAATAGATAAAACAACAAACAATAAAACTAGACCGAAAATTGCCTTTTTACAGCCCAAAATCATGTTAGATCTTGTTTTATAAATAATTCGCTCATTAGCTTTATTCTCATTTTTATTAAATAACATAATTATAATATTAGAATTTACTTTTAAATAAAGTTTTAGAAAAAAAGATTAAATAAATAAGCCTCAGCTCGCCCATCATTCATCACATATCAGAGCTCATAGGGTTCATCATAGGCTTATTTATTAATAATAATTAATTATCCGAACATTACTCCGGCTTCAGTATTGAACATTTCATCTTCTTTATTTTTGCTCATTACTTTGTCAACAGCATCCATAAAGTCTGTTACACTAATCTTATCACGTCTTTCACGAATTGCAAACATACCTGCTTCAGTACATACTGCTTTTAAATCAGCACCAGATAAACCTTCGGTTAAATCAGCAAGCAAGTCAATATCTGCATCATCATCGAAAGACATGTTTTTAGTATGAATTTTAAGAATTTCACGTCTTCCATCAATGTTTGGAAGTGGAACTTCAATAAACCTGTCAAAACGACCAGGACGTAATAATGCAGGATCTAAAATATCTGGTCTATTAGTTGCACCAATAATACCAATATCTCCTCTTGATTCAAATCCATCTAACTCTGCTAAAAGTTGCATTAATGTCCTTTGAACTTCCCGATCTCCACTGGTGGAACTTTTAAGTCTTTTAGCTGCAACAGCATCAAGTTCATCAATGAATATAATTGCTGGAGCTTTTTCTTCAGCAAGTTCAAATACTTCACGTACTAATCTTGCCCCTTCTCCAATGTATTTTTTAACAAACTCAGAAGCTACAATTTTAATGAAAGTAGCATTGGTTTCATTTGCAACAGCTTTTGCAAGTAATGTTTTACCAGTTCCAGGAGGACCATATAATAATATTCCTTTAGGTGGTTCAATTCCTACTTTTTCAAATAATTCTGGCTCAGTTAAAGGTAATTCAACAGTTTCTTTAACTTCCCTAACTTGTTCTTCTAAACCACCAATGCTTTCATAAGTAATATCTGGTTTAGTTTCAATTTCCATTCCAGAAACATTAACATCTTTTTCAGATGGTAAAACTTCAACAATACCAAAAGTTTGTTGATTTAATGCGACCCTTGAACCAGGGACTAGTAATTTTTCATCTAAGAATTTTGAGTAATTAACAAGAAAACTAGGTCCTGTACTACTTTTAACAGTCATTCTATTATCATCTAAAACTTCAGTAATAGTAGCTAACACTAAAGGTGGAGATCTAAACCTATCAACTTCTGAACGTAATGATTTAGTTTCTCTCTCAAGTCTAATCTTTTCATTCTCTATTAAGACTTTATCTTTTTCTAATTTCCTAACTTTCCACATTAAGTTACTTTTTGCTTTGGTTTTTTCTTCTTTTAACAGTTCAATTTCATTTTGTAAATCTTCTACTTTTTCTATTAACTGTTCTTTTGAAGAATTTTCCAAATCATCGAAATCATCCATGTGAATCATCTCCAGTTAGCGAATAAATTTTTCATAACATTTTACTTTAATAACAATTTGTAATTTTAAAGTATATAAAATTATTCATTTAACAGTTACATCAACAAACATTTAATAACTTAATGACATATATTATTTATTAAAAAAATAAAAGGAAACTGATTAATATGGAATGTGAAATCTGTGGTAAAACAGTACCCGAAAATAATCCAATAAGAGCAAAAATAGAAGGATCAGTTATGGTTGTATGTAAAGAATGTTCAAAACTTGGAACAATACAAAAGGCACCTCCTCAACCAAGATTTAGACAACAACCTAAAGGAAAAAAAGCAAAAAATGCTAAACAAATCAGCAATTATTCTAGAAGAGATGAACCTTCAGAAGAATTAATTGAAGATTTTGAATTAAAAATTAGAAAAGCAAGGGAATCAAAGAAATGGTCTCGTGAAGATTTAGCTAAAAAAATTAATGAAAGATTGTCTGTTATTACTAGAATTGAAACTGGAAAAATGACTCCAGATACCAAATTAACAAAAAAAATTGAAAAGGTTTTAAATATAAAACTTCTTGAAAAAATAGACAATCCTGATTTGAATCAATTCATAAATACTTCTACAGGTGAGCGTACCTTAGGAAGCATAATGAAAATAAAAAGAAAATAACTATTTTTTAGTCAATACATTAGTGAGGAGTTATAGCTTCATGACTCCTACTCATTAAATTTTAATTGCATATATTATGCTAACTTTTTAACTTTCAGTTCTAATTCATTTAAGTAGTTGTACCTACAATCACAATGTCTATTCTTTAAAATAAACAATCATGCTAAACTTATCTGTTTTAGTAATAATAAAATAAGTTTTTTATGTTCTTGATTTTATATCTCTCTTATGTTATTTCATGAGAGAACCTTTAAAAAAAATAAAAAAAGTGTAGTCACTACTAAGTGACTTATTTAACATAACTATTCAATTTTTCATTTTTAACATGTCTTTTTTTTCCTTTAATAGAATAATCTATTAAACCATCATTTTTTGCTTTATGAGAATAATAACCTTTGAATACTTTAGCTTTATCTAATAATTTCTTTAATTTATAATAACCATCATATTCATCACTAACAACAACTACATGTGCAGGAGGATGAATTTTTTTTACTTGCATAATACTCAATGTAGTATCTTCTTTTACAAAAAATGCAGTAGCAACTTTAGATTTTGTTCTAAGTTTTGAATTTAAAATTTTTTCAACCAATGAATCAGCAAATTTAGAGTCGACAACTTTAGGTCGAGTAATTAAATTCAAATTACCATGACGTTCCATATCCGCAATTGCATTAAGTAGTTTTGAATTAGTTTCCCCTCTGATTAAAATTAATGCCATATTAAACACCATATAAAAAAAATAAAAGGTGAATTATCACCTATTTTGGAAAGATTTAAGCAATCTACTCCTGAATACTACTAATAGAATCAGGATAATACCAACAGCAGTTTGAATACTTCCAAGTATTGTTAAAATATTTCCATCAATTGGTAAATCCCATGCAGGGGATGATCTCTCACTAGGAAGTGCATTATAATAAACACCAACAGCTTTTGAACCTTGTTTTACATTAATATCTTTTGGTTCAACATGATCAACACCCACTAAAAGACCATTATTAATACCTCTGTTAATTGAACCTGCAATTGCAGATGCATCATATCCATATTTAGAAACAGATGCTTCAACAATTTCTTTAGTAGTCTCTGATAAACCTGGTCTATCACTTCCATAAACTGAAACACTGACTGCTTTAGAACTGACAGTTAATGCATCACCCAATGCTTGATATGCATAAACAGTTCGTATATCATGATTACAAACAGGACATTTATCATAGGCTTCCGCCGCTGGGAATCCCATTGCCCATCCACAGTCATCACAAACTTTTGAATATGCTTCATCCATTGGATAACCCGTGGAGTTCATTTCTTTAGGTGTGAACATGTCTGAAGTTGAAATACCTGACACAAGGTTTACTCCACCCCCACCATATTTCTCACCAGAATCTTTAGCTACTTCACCCATAGCCTCCGAGAGGATAGTAGTCGCAGGATAACCATCCCTAATCATTTTACCAATATTCATTGCAGTTTCTTTTCTTACAGAATCTGCAGTACCATATAATGGATTTCCCACAGTATTCCTCAAGTGAATAATAGCTCCTTTTTGACCAGGTTGTAATGTTGCTACACCACTGGTATAAGGAGTTACTTTAATATCATTACTTACATCATCAACTGTAATCACATATGCCCTATATGATCCTGCAACAGCAGCACCAATATTCGGACCTCCAACGAGCAGACGAGCACCTTCAAATTGAGATGCCACAGAAGCCGCAGAAGCTGCAGAGGCATTATTCTCTAAACTAGCAACTGCATCAACAATAGAATCTAACCTAGCATCTGAACTACCAGTACCCCCTGAAAGCACAGTAAAATGATTAGTTCTGGATAATAAGAAAGTTGACTGGAACATATTATCTGCAAAAGACATACTTCCAGCAGCAGCACCATTAGGATCTTGTCCAGTAGGATCAGTAATAACTATAATGTTACAAGTAGCCGCTACACTACTCATTGTTAACAATAATATAACAAAAAATACCAGTGCCATTTTAAATTTATTCAATTTTATCCACCTGCACCGTTTGTTTTATTATCTAATTCCACAGACGAAAAGTCTTCTATTACAGTGACCGTAACTACACCAGTATTTTTATCTACTTGGACATCCGCTGCAGTAATCGGTTGAACAGATGTACCTGGCACTGTAGACCGTGTTGCAAATTCTTGTGCCGTCTGAATAGCATCTTGGAGCGAAACTTCCCTTTTTGAAGTCTTTAGAATATCTCCATAAATCACACTACCATCCCTAAAACCTGCTTGCATAACATTTGATCTAATAGTATCAACTGGAACGATATCATTACCTTTAATAATAACACCTGAAATAGCAATACCATCATTTATTTCATCAGAAGATGCAAATGCAACATAGGTAATTAAACGACCACAAAGAATTAAAATAAACGCCAATAATAAAATTATTAATGTGTCTCTTCTAATCTTTATAAACATGATTATTTCCTCTTGTATCAATATTCTTTTATAAAAAAGAATCAATTTATACAATTAGTATATTAC
>NZ_JBNMGD010000058.1:0-7898 GCF_050872065.1 Methanobrevibacter sp. | reverse complement strand
TATGGAGTATATGGCCAGATATTTGGATGATGAATTAGGTCAATGGATGAATGTTATTGGTGCAGTACTCATTGTCGGCCCTAAATGGTGTGGTAAAACAACTACTGCTGAACAATATGCTAAAAGTGTTTTAAAACTTCAGGATATTGATAGGCAAGAAGAATATCAAATGTGGTTAGATATAAAACCTTCAAAATTACTGGAAGGTGAAAAACCAAGATTAATTGATGAATGGCAGATGGCACCAATTTTATGGGATGGTGTAAGAAATAGTGTTGATGAACTTCAAGGTGAGGGATTATATATTTTAACTGGTTCTACAGTAGTTGATGAATCAAAAATTATGCATTCAGGGACAGGTAGAATTCATAGATTACTTATGAGGCCTATGAGCCTATATGAAAGTGGAGAGTCTAATGGTAAAATATCCATTGAGGAATTATTTGACAATTCTGATATAAATATTGATGGGATTGAGTCCAATTTGACAATGGATGATTTAATTTTTGCAGCATGCCGTGGAGGATGGCCAGATTCTATAAACAAAAAAAATGATAATGATAAATTATTAATTGCTTATAATTATCTGGATAATATATGTGAAAGTGATATTTCTAATGTCGATGGTGTTAAACGTGATCCGGATCGTGTTAAAATTATTTTAAAATCTATTGCTCGTAATAATTCTACTTTAGCTAAGGACACTACAATAATGGCGGATATTTCTGCTAATTTTGGGGATATTAGTAAACCTACATATTATTCATATGTGGGGTCATTGAAAAGATTGTTCGTTATTGAAGATTTAAGGGGGTGGGCACCAAACATTAGGTCAAAATCATCAATGAGATCAGGCAATAAAAAAGTATTCATTGATCCTTCAATTGCAGTAGCTGCATTGAATATGGGTCCTGAAGCTTTTAATACACTTGAAGGATTAAAGACTTTTGGTTTTATTTTTGAAAATTTATGCATTCGTGATTTAAGTGTATATACTTCCAAATTTGGAGGATCAATATCATATTATCATGACAATTCTGATGTTGAAATTGATTGTGTTGTACATCTTAAGGATGGAAGATATGCTTTAATTGAATGTAAATTGGGAAAAACTAAAATAGATGAAGGGGCTCAAAATTTACTGAAAGTGAATAAAATGATTGAATCTAATAATCAAATTAGAAATCCTAGTTTTTTAGCAGTTTTAACAGGAGGGAATGTAGCATATACTAGAAAAGATGGAGTTAAAGTTATTCCAATTGGATGTCTTAAGTAGATATAACTGAAGTTATGGACGAATAGTTAAATTTCACTCAGATAGAGTATATGTTGTGTTTCAAGCAGTACATCCATTGGAACATGAAAATTTTCATATGTTAATTATTATTTGAATATTTGGCCTTGGAATTTATAGACATCACAGCTTTCATCCATCCAGCTATCTGCGCTAATTCCTGCCTTCATACAACTATGTTCTAAAAACTCTTCAATGTTAAATTTGTTTTCAGTTGCTACTTGAGGTAATAATAAACCTCTTGAATATCCTTTTTGAATAATTAGACCATCTCTACCAATTTCAATTTCATCAAAGTATTGATTATAATGTGCTACTGGAATTATTTCAGGTTTTGTAAGTACGGTTACCTCTAAATCAAGTTTTTCTAATTCGTCCAAACTGACTTGAGGAAATCTCGGATCATTAACTGCTGCTGCAATGGCTACATCAATTGTAGCTTCAATTGCGCTCATAATTGGTTCAGCGTATCCAATACAACCTCTTAAATTGTTATTTTTATTTAATGTTACAAAGACGCCTAGTTTTTCATCTAATTCAATGGGGTAATTTTCGTCTTTTGTTATTTTTTCACCAGTTTCTAAATATTGCTTGATAGCATTTTTAGCTAGTTTAACTAAGTATTCTCCGGATTTATCACTAATCATTATCCCATTCCTCCAACTAGTGCATTTAGAATTCTTGTATGGGGTCCACCATCACCTACAGGTGCTGTTTGACCATCTTTTCCACAAAATCCTACGCTTAGTTTAAAGTCATTTCCAATTGCATCAATGTTTTTTAATGTTTCTAAGATGTTACCGGATAGTGAAACATCTCTTAGAGGTGTTGAAATTTCGCCATCTTTAATTAAGTAACCTTCAGCAGCATTAAATTGGAATATTCCTTTACCAGTATCTACTTGACCCCCTCTTGAGCCTTTAAGATAAATTCCATCAGGAATATCTTCAATTAATTCTTCAAAAGTGTTATCTCCTGGTTGTAAGTAAGTATTACTCATTCTTACAATTGGTTGGTCTGCAATTGATGATCTTGCATTTCCAGAAGATTTCATATTTAATTTAGATGCAGTTTCTCTTGAATTTAAAAGTGAAACTAATTTTCCATCTTTAACTAATTGATTTGGTGAAGTTTTTACACCTTCAACATCATATGGGTAATATCCAAATCCTTCTTTTAGACTTGCATCATCAAAGATATTAACGATATCTGATGCAATTTGACTACCTATTTTATCTTTAAGGATAGAATCATTTTGTAAGATTAAATCACCTTCAACAGCATGACCTAATGCTTCATGGACTAGAACACCTGTTAATTCAGGGTCTGCTATTACTGGAAAGTTTCCAGAAGGTGCAGGGCTAGCATCAAGTAATCTAACAGCTTTTTCACCAATAGTTCTTCCAAATTCTTCAATATCTCTATCGGCTA
Source organism: Methanobrevibacter sp. (assembly GCF_050872065.1). GTDB lineage: Archaea > Methanobacteriota > Methanobacteria > Methanobacteriales > Methanobacteriaceae > Methanocatella. The sequence goes on along the minus strand of NZ_JBNMGD010000058.1, from coordinate 5,173 downwards.
TTACTTCAAATCCTTTAACTCCTCCAAGACTACCATGTCCAAACTGAATGATTTCACCATTTGTTGCAGATGCATTTAAAGCCATTCTTACTCTACTAGTTTTTACTTGAATTTCACTACCTTCACTGTTCATAAATAATTCATTAGCTTCACTGTCTCCATAACTTACGGTGGTACTATTAACTTTATCGATACATGCAGCATCATTTGCTTGTTTCATAATGTCTTTTTTTTCTTCAATAGAAATATCCTTAAATGGAATTTTAACATCAACAGTTATTTTATCTTTAATAATGTCTGTTTCACTTAAATTGACATCTCCTTTTAATGAGTTTGAAAATTTAATAGCAGTATCTGTTATTTCATCTATTTTAGATAAATCTGTAGTGTATGCAAAACCCCATGCTCCATTATTCAACACTCTTACTCTTGCAGCTAAGCTCATTCCTGTGTTAATTTCATCTACATCGCCATCTTTCATTAATATTGAAGTATTATTTCCAATTCCTGCTCGGATATCGATGTAGTCTATTTGAGAATTTGTTTTTGCAATAACTTTTTCGAATAAATCAATATATTCTTCCATTTTATCACTCAAAAGATTAATCATTATTAATTATGAATTACATATTAAATAAAAGTTTTTTATATTATTTATGAAGTATTAATATAATAATTATCAATAAATATTTGGTGGTGATGTTATGATTGTTATCGTAGGAACTGGTGCAGGTGGAGGAATTTTGTCTCGTGAACTTGCAAGAGAGGGGATTGATGTTACTATTTTGGAAAAAGGACAATATATTCATTCAAAAGATGCATTTAAGTATTATGATAAATATTCAGATGAGGTTGACTTGTTAACTACCACTTGCATTGGTGGTTCAACAATCGTATCCATGGCGAATATGGTAAGAGCACTCGATGAGGAATTATTAGATTATGATATTGATTTATCTGATGCATATGATTATGTTGAGGATTTAATTAATGTACATCCTCTTGATGATTCTCATATTGGAAAAGGTACTCAAGCATTTTTGGATGCAGGTTATGAACTTGGTCTTCAAACCATGAAAATGCCAAAAGCAATTAGAGAAGATGATTGCATTCAATGTGGAAAATGTGCATTTGGTTGTCCGGTTGATGCCAAATTTTCTGGAAAAGATTTTATTGATGGGGCAGTGGAATATGGTGCAACATTGGTTTGTCAAGCTGATGTTAAGGAAGTAATAAGTGAAAATGGTGTTGTATCGGGTGTAAAATATGTTAAAGATGGTAATGAAGAAATTATAAAAGCTGAGAAGGTGATATTGTCTGCAGGAGCTATTGGCTCAACTTTAATTTTAAGGAAATCTGGAATTTCTAAAGCTGGTCGTGAAATATTCTTTGATCCGTTTGTAAGTGTTGGAGGATACTTAAAAGATATTAAGTTTAATAGCGAGGTGCAGATGGCAGGTCTTATCATTGGTAAAAATTTTGTTTTATCTCCTCATTATTCATCTTATATTCCAGAAAATATTGATGATGAATCATTAACAGAGAATGATATCTTGAGCATAATGGTAAAAACTGCAGATGAAGGTAAGGGTTATGTCACTGATGATGGGGATGTTGTTAAAACTAATTCCATTCAAGATATAAGATGTTTGGCTGAAGGAACCGCTACTGCAGGGTTTGTTTTAGAGCGTGCAGGTGTTGATCCAAATACCATTATTTCAACAGTATATCGGGGTGCACATCCTGGGGGGACTGCAAAAATTGGTGATGTGGTAAATAGTAATTTAGAAACAGAAATTGAAAATTTATTCGTTTGTGATGCAAGTGTATTGCCAATATCTCCTGGAAAGCCACCAATATTAACAATACTTGCATTATCTAAAAGATTAGCGGATTATTTAAAAAAATAGAAGATTATTCAAATTGTTTGTAAATATCTTCTGTTTTTATTAATTTTTCACAATAATGACATCTAACTACTGGAGGATTTTCACTAACAACATTAAATATTGGGGTTATTGGTTCATTCTCATAGTTAGTAATACATTTTGGATTTGTACACTTAATAATTGATTTAATCTTTTTAGGTAGTACAATCTTATTTTTTTTAATAGTTTTAAAATCCCTGATGATATTAATTGTAGCTTTGGGTGCAATTAAAGCAACTTGATTAAGTTCTCCATGATCTAATTCTCTATTTTCAATTTTTAAAATATCTTTTCTACCCATCTCTTTAGAGGGCACATTCATGGCTACAGTAATATTTTTTGTTTCATTGTCGGGAAGGCCTAAAATTTTAAGAATATGTAGTGTTTTATTAGCTGTAATGTGGTCGATAACAGTTCCATTCTCGATTGCTTTAATTTTTAATTCAGATTTATTGTTATTCATTTAATCTACCCTGTATACATTTTTAAATCTTTTATTTCAACAATTGTTTCTGTATCTCTGATTAATATTTCAGAAGGTTTATCTTTAGTGGCAATAGTGAAACTTTCAATCACTCTTGCTCCACGCATTTTTACTTTTTCTTCGAGCCTTTCAATATTTGTCTCCCCATGACTGCTATCCATGGTAGCGAATAATATAACATCTTTTCCAGTTAAATTGCATCTGTCTATTATTGTTAAAATTGCGGGAGTTGGATTTCCTGACCATGTTGGTGTTCCAAATATGATTGTATCGTAATCAGTCAAATCAACTTTTGCAGGAGCAATATCGGTTTTACTTTCTCTAAATGCACTAATTGATGCAAGAAATTTGTTTTTAAATCCTTTACGGCTTTTCAAATCTTTGATTCTTAATATATGTGCGTTTAATTTTTTTGCTAAAGTATTAGCTACTAATTCAGTTTTTCCACTTAGAGAATAATAAATTATTAATGTAGCCATATTTTTCCTCCTTTTTACTTAAGGATGAAGACCTAAATGTTTCAATCCTAATTGTTCTTCAATACCAAGAATGATATTCATATTTTGAATAGCTTGACCAGATGCACCTTTAACAAGATTATCAATGCATGATAACATTACAAGTCGACCAGTGTCATCTATTTCAAAACCACCAATATGTACAAAGTTAGAACCTCTAACTGAGCTTAAATGTGGAATTTCTCCTTTGTCCATAAGTTTAATGAAATATTCATCTCCGTATTCTTTTTCATATAATTCCTTTATCTCATCAGGTGTAATGTCTAAATGTTCTTCTTTTAAGAAACTGTGGCTTGTAGTTTGAATTCCTCTATTTACAGGTACCAAATGTGGTGTAAATGAAACTTTAACATCATCAAATCCATGTAATTCCTGTTTAATCTCTGATGAATGTCTATGTGCAGAGATTTTGTATGGGTTTACATTATCTGCAATATTTGGGTAATGTGTAACTACAGATGGGTTTACTCCTGCTCCACTAACTCCAGTTTTTGAGTCAATGACAATTCTTTCAACCAAATCATTTTTAACAAGAGGATATGATGATAAAATTGCACCGGTAGGGAAACATCCAGGGTTTGCTATCAAATTAGATTTTTTAATTTCATCTCTGTATAATTCAGGAAGTCCAAATGCTCCTTTGTGTTCTTTATCAGTATGTTCCATTCCGTACCATTTTTCATAAACTGCAGTGTCACGATATCTGTAATCTCCACTTAAATCAACTACTTTGGCACCAGTTTTTAAAAGTTCTGGAACGATTTTCATTGATGCACCATGAGGAGTCGCAGTAAATACTACATCAGCATCTATGTCAGATGGTTTTTTATCTTTAAATATTAATCCTGTATCCCTAATATGTGGATGGGTCTTGTGGACTGGTTGTCCGTCTAATTTTCTTGATGTAATTTCAGTTACTTCAACTTCTGGATGTATGCTGAGCATTCTTAAAAGCTCTCCTCCAGTATATCCACTTGCTCCTATAATTGCTACACTTTTCATTTTATAATCTCCTAATTATTATAATTCTCCAGTTTTATCATTAAACTCAGTATGCTTTATTCTTTTAATAATTTTGCATGTGCTATCTAGTTCTCCGAACATATAATCTTCAACACGTATGACTTTAGCTTTAATTCCTCTTTTATCTAATAATTCCTGTAATTTTTCAACATCATGACTTTGATCGGAACCTATTGCAATAATGTCTGGTTTAATTTCTTCAACAATTTTTAACATATCTCCTTCATGTCCAAGATATGCTTCATCAACAGGTTTAAGGCTTTTAATCATTTCCAATCTTTGTTCTTGAGGTATAATAGGTATTCTTTTTCTCTTTTCCACAGTAGAATCTCTAGCTATTACAACTGCAAGAACTGCATCTTTCCCGCCTAATTCCTTAGCTTTTTCAAGGAATAATGCATGCCCTGGATGGAGTATATCAAATGTTCCGGTTGCCATTACTTTCATTAGATTACCCTCTTTTGATATTTCAAAGCTTCAGTTAAGTCAATTTTATTTTTATAAAGTGCAGAACCAATTACTATTCCTTCCACACGGCTTTCATTCAATTTTTTAATATCATCTATTGTTGTGATTCCGCCTGAATAGACAATTGGTATGTCAACAGATTTTTTAAGTTCAACTACAGGATTTGTGTAAAATCCGCCTAAAAGCCCTTCAACATCGACATTTGTAAATAAGATGCTTCCAGCTCCATGTTCTTTAAATTCAGATGAAAGCTCAATAGGACTTTTGTCAATTTTTTCCTGCCATCCTTTAATAACTACTTTATTGTCTTTACTGTCAAGTGAAATCATTATTCTTTCACTACCATATTCCTCGGATAATTCGGTAATAGTTTCAGGGTGTTGGATGCCCATTGTTCCAATTATTAATCTTTCAATATCTAGGTCTAATAATTGGCGAGCATAATCTAAACTTCTAATTCCACCACCAAGTTGGATGGGGACACTGATTTCCTTTAAGATTTTTTTAATAATGTCAAAGCTGGCAATACCATTGATGGTTCCATCCAAATCAATAATATGGATATTGCGAGCTCCTAAATCTTCCCAGTGTTTTGCAACAAGTTCAGGATTTTCCAATTCTACCATTTCACTTCCAGGTTCGCCTTGAACGAGTTGTACACATTTTCCATTCTTAATGTCAACTGCAGGCATTATTAACATTTCATCTTTTTTGAATGACATTTACACTTTTCCTGTAATATTATTTAGTAT
>NZ_JBNMGD010000017.1:0-28755 GCF_050872065.1 Methanobrevibacter sp. | reverse complement strand
GCATTAACTACAACAAATGCGATACAAAATCCTTTAATGAAACCACAAGCACTACAAGCTATACGACAATTCCAACAAAATTATGGATATTCACAAGAATGGGCTATTACTGATGCTTTAGATGATGATACAAAAGATGAAGAACAATTTAAAGCACGATCAATGTTGGCTTATACTGTTCACGGTAAAGGCACTAACCCATTAGATGAACAAAATGCTGATGATTTTCAAAGAGTGCAACAAGGTATGATTAAAATGACAAATACACAAACTGGTGAAACTCAATATGCACATATTGGGGATTTATTATATATGTTTGGTGGTAATTATGGTGCAGCATATATGCATAGTGTTATACAAGCTAAAAAATTAAAAGAAGCACAAGAAGCACAAAAAGCACAAATAGAATTGAATAAGACTGTTGTAGATACACAAGCAACACAAAATAAAATGGTAAATGATAATATAAAAACACAAATAGAAGCAGAAAAATTAAACATACAACAACAAGAATACAATAATGCACAAAAAACATCTAATTATCTAGCTAACTTACATCAACAAGATCCATCTAGATCAATTAGCACAGATGGTAAAGGACACATTACTGGTGTAGGTGCAACAAAAGATGGGTCTGATGGTCAACAATTAACAATAGATAATATTGCAAATAGTCAATATCAACAAGCACGATTAGCATTTGAGCAAAGTAATGGCTTAACACCACAACAAGTAGGGACACATATTTCACACTTAAGACAATTAGCAAGACAAGAAAAATTAACTGATGAGCAATTTAAAGAAATAGCTACTGCAGCAAGTAAATATGTAGAAAAAGCTTTACAAGATGGAAATAATGAACTAGCGATTGAATATCAGCAAGTAATAAATAGTGCTTTAGAATTAAAAGTTGACGATAATGCAAAACAAGCACTGCAATTATATGAAAGTGCTAATGAAGTCTTTAAAGATGTCACATCTAATGATGGTAGTCCTAGTGAAGCATTTTTTGATGCATTTGGTGGTTTTGATAAATTACGTAATTTCTTTAGTGCACTTACTGGAATAATTGATATTGACCAAGAAGCTATTTTTGATGCATTAAATAGAACTAAAAATTTACAATCACTAATTGCTTATGATATGATGGGTAAACGTATTAGTAAGCACGGATTAGCACAATTACCACTAATCAATGAATGGCTTACTGGTACAGCAAACTTATCTGTAATACGTGCACATTTAGATAGAGTAAAAGCAAAAGCTAAGGCTGATATGATAGCAGGTGACCCAAAATTAGTTCCATGGGCTAAAGAAACTTATCGTAAGATAGAACAATTTCAAAAACAAATAGATGATAATATTGCATTTGCACAAGTTATTGAAGGTAAACAAAAAATGTTTTCAAGTAAATTTATAAATAATGAAATTGTAAAACCTGGTGGTAATTTAGATGAAGCATTAAAAACTAGGAAAAATGTAATTAGTTTTAAAACCTTAGGTGAGGCAGGTGATAAGAATAAACAAGTAAATATTTATTTATCAACAGATAGACAAAATCCGTTACAGATGTCGATTTCAGATTTTAATAAAATTACTTTAGGAAAATATTTTATGCATACTAAGGACATTAGATGAAATTAAATATTGAAACATTACAAGATACTTTTAAATTTGGGTATGAGCAATTTGAAGAATCACGTGCTGAGTCTAATCTTGTAATGGATCTTTACCATAATAGACAATATAACCAGGACCAACTAAATATCTTAGCTCGTCGTGGTCAACCAGCAGAAACTTTCAATGTTATTAAAACATTTTCACGACTCTTACTTGGATATTATTCTACAATAGTTAATACCGTTAAAATAGTTCCTAAGCAACAAGATGATATTGTAACTGCTGGAGTTTTAAATGATATTGTAGATTATATATTTAAACAAAATAATTTCGTGGCAGAAGCAGAAAAAATAAAACTAGATTTACTGCTTAATGGTATTATGTGTTCTTATGTAGATGTTGAAGAACTAACAGAAACAGATGAATTCAATAGACCTAAATTTAAAATAAATATGCAACATGTACCTATTTATGAAATTGTTTTAGATCCAATGTCTATGAGAGATGATTATTCTGATGCACGATTTATTCATAGATTTAAATGGGTTTCTGAAGAAACTATCGCTAAGATATTTGGTAAAGCTAAATTAAAAGAGTTACACGAATATGAAAATACTTTAAATCAGAATGATACCGAATTTGATAAATATTTTAGAGATAGATTTGTAGGATACCATGCACAATATAATGCATATCTACTAGTTCATTCTATAATGGTAGATGACGATAACAAAATTTGGTCGGTTTATTGGGCAGGTGATTATATTCTTGACAAACGTGAAATTACATACCGTGAGGTTAAAAATCCTTACAGGATATACCGTCTACATAATAATAATGTGAAGGCAGAATATTATGGAATTTTTAGGGATATAATCGAAACACAGCACGCTATGAACCAAGCACTAATTAAATTACAATTATTAGCTAATGCACAGAAAGTATTTGTGCAAGAGTCATCAATTGATAATTTAAAAGAATTTAGCGATGCAGTAAACCGTGTAAATGCAGTAATTCCTGTTAAAGACTTAGCTGGGGTAAAAGTAGAAAATTTGAGCCAAGATGTATTAGAGCAATATAAAATTATAGATGCCGCACTAATGCGAATTCAAAGAATACTTTCTGTGAATGATAGTTTCTTAGGTATGGCTTATGCATCAGATTCTGGATCTAAAGTTGAAATACAACAGCGAGCATCAATCACTGCACTTAGATACTTAACACTGGCTATTGAACAATTCTATAGATTATTAGGTTGGGATATAGTTTGTTTAATTAAACAATACTATACATTTCACGATGTAATTCGTATTGCTGACCAATCTAATTCTGTAAGATGGTTAGAAATTAACAGACCACAACTAGATCCTATGACTGGTGGACCAGTAATGGAAGTTTATAGAGACCCAGGTTCTGGTAAACCTGCAGCAGATGAAAATGGACAAATAATATTATCTCCAATGCCAACAAAAGAAACAGATATAGAATTTACAGAAGCTGATATAGAAGTTGAGTCTGTAGCTTATAATGATGAAATAGATAAAAATCGTTTAATTATTGAGCAGTTCTTATCTGGACCTATTGGACAAATGTTGAGTCAAGCTAATCCTATTGGATTCTTCCAAATATCTGCCTTAGCTATGAAAGAAACTAAAACAAAATACTCGATGGAAATTGCTAGTATCTTAGAACAGACAGCAATGGGTATGAGCCAAATGCAACAGCAAATGATGGCTACCGGTAATGCTGTAGGTCAAGAACGACCAAAATCAACTAGCAATGCGACATCGGGCAAATGAAATTTATAAATTTTGACTACAAAATAACGCTTTCTAGCGAATTTTCAATTACCCGAAATCATTTAAATTTATATAATAATATAAATCATCATATATTATATAAATTTAAATCTCACTTAAGTCTGGAAATGAATTCAATAAAATAAGGATTGTGATATGAATAATTTAAATCTAGATCAATATAGACAACCACAATATGCCGATGGAAAAATCCCTATAGATATGGGTCCACTTATGACAAAAGAGCAGTATAAAGTTGCTAGTGATATTAAAGCACAAGGCTATGATTATACTGAAGTAGCTAAAGCATATAATACAGAAATTGATAATCAAAATAATATTAAAGATACATTTTATAAACAATTAAATTATAATGAACATATAGGGGTTCAAAATCTACTAGATCATGGCTCATCATTAAATGAAATTATGGATAATTTTGGTAAAAACCCAAAACAAATGAAAGCATTATTAGGTGAATTAGGTAGTAATATTATCGAAGAAAATAAAAATAAAGCAGAATTGTCACAAGATGGATTTACTGGTGCTACATTACAAAATGGAAAAAATGCATCTCAAATTAGAACTTTATTAGGTATGTATGATCATAGAAACGGTTTATCATCTCCTGAACAAAAATTACAAGCAATTCAAATTATAAATAGCGAATTAGGAACTAATATACAATTAGATGAAAATGGTAAATTATTTGATATGGCTATAGATGGAAAAACTAAAATTGATTTAGAACCTGGAGTAATTTCAGCAATTCAAAATAATGCTGCTACTATTTTTAGTAGTGCAATTTTAGCTGGTAGATTTGGTGCTGGAATAGGGCAATCATTAGGATTAAGAACATTAACAGATTTTTATAGGTTAGGTTTAAAAACTCAAATGATTACAGGAGCTAAATTAGGTTTAGTTTCTGGTACATTAGGTGGAATGCCTGATTTTTTATTTGAGGCTGATGGATGGGTAGCTAAAAATGTATATTTAAATGAAGAATACCAAGGAGCTGCACAAAAGATATTGGATAATCCTTATGACAATAGAGTAAAAAATTTAGGAATAAATATAGCGGGCGATGTGGTTGGTGGTGCAGTAGGTCCTGCTTTAATTAAAGGTGTTGCAACAGGAATAAATAAGACAAGTGATTTTTCACTAGCTGTAGCTAATGCACCAGCACATATAAAAAATAAATTTAACTCTGTTAAAGATACAGCAGAAAATATAGCTAAAAGTGTAAATACAGAATATGGTATATTAAATAAAGCTAAACGTAGAGCAAAAAGAATTTTTACTCCAACAACTACAGTAGCTGAAGAAATGAATACAACTATAGCTGATAGTATTTTAACTAAAAACCAAAATGCCGCCACTAAAACTTTATCTAAAATAGAGCAAACAGATGCTTTTTTAAAAGAATCAGGTTGGTCAGATGCAGAATTAAAAGAATTAACTACATTAGATAAGTTAATTTTAACTAATTTATCAAGTAAAACAACAGCTAGACCAATGATTGAACAAATGAGTAAAACATTAGGTATAGATGATGCCGCAATTATTAAAAATAATGCTAAACTTATAGCTCAAAATCAATTAGATTCAGTAGTTGAATTTAGTAATGCTGTGCAGAATAATACATTATCACCTACATCAATGATAAATAATATAAATGAGTTTATTCCAAATATAAAACTAGCAAATAATGCGGTAGCAAAACAATATGAAAGACAACTAGTAACAATAGACCCAAATAAAGTCGGTAATTTTAAACCTGCTATTGTAGAATTAACGAGATTAAATACAACTAAATATGGTGATATTAGGCATTATTCATTATTTGATAAACAAATGTCAGCTAGTCAATTAGAAGATTTAAAAGTAAATTATAATGCTTTAGGAATGGATGATTATTTTGCTCAAAATAAATTGATGCGTAAAACTACTTATTTTGGTCTTAATAAATTAAATAAAAATTTGTCACAACAAGAAATACAATCTAATTTGGAAAATGTTGGTTTAGATGATTATATGAGACTGATTGTAGATTTAGAATTAAATGCTGATAAACTTAGAACTAAAGTTTCAAATATAGATGAAATTACTAAAGCTATGCGTAAAGATATTATGCAATATGAATCTACTAATAATATGTTATTAGATCATATGGAACTAATAAAACAAAGTGCTAATGAAGCTAAGAAAGTAATGCAATTCTATTCTAGTGATACTAATATAGGGAAACAATTAAGTAATTTTCGTAAAAATAAAGATCTAAATATATTACCTCAATTAACAGAATCTGTATTGAAATTGGCTAAAGATAATAATTTACCAAATATACAAACTTTAGCTAATGCATTTAAAGTAAATCCTAAAGATTTAGAGACTAATTTTATAAATAGTTTAATTAGTAAGAATATTACTAAAGATGCTAGTGGAAATATAGATTTAAATTCTGCGACTAATGTTGTGAAAAGTATTTCTAATAACAAACATTTGTTTACAACACCTGAAGCTAAATATGTTGCTAATCAAATACATAAATTAGCAGACTATAATGCAAATTTTGTTAGTAATATAAATAGTTTAGCTTCTAAAACAGAATCAGCACATACTTCATTTCTAGCCACATCAATAGGTGGTCGTGCACAAATGTTCTTAGTTAGTAGACAATGGCAATTATTAGGTAGTTTAGTATCAAAAGTTATTAAATCTGATTCAGCAATAATGGATTATACTGGTGTTAAGGCTAGTAAGTTATTTACTAGTGGTAAAGCTAATCCTAATAATATTGCAGCAAATTTTAAAGAAAATTTAGGTAAAATATTATCACAACCTGATAATATGACTCACATAAAAATAACAAAAGATACATTAACTAAAATGGTAGAACAAGGTAGAATGCAACCTAATGAAGCTGTTAAAATTATGAAGCAATATGGTGCACTTATTGATGATATGAAAACTGCTACAAATGCATTTATTAAAGCAGCTGATTTTGATGAAGAAACTTTGAAGTTACTTCAAGATGATACAATATTAAATAACTATCTTTTAACAGGTCAGATAGGAGGTAAATAATGGGATTTGGTAAATTAGCAATAAATGTTCTAGAAACTGCACTAGAAGTAGGTATTAAAGAAAATAAAGGTAATGTAATAAAAGAAGTTCAACAACAAGCTATTAAAGCTACTGAAAATAATTTAATGCATCAAATAGCTAATGTTGCTACAGATTTACAACAAACAACAAGAACTCCAGTTAATGCTGCAGCTACTAGTGAAGATATAATTAAAACTATAAAGAAAATGAATCAAGCTGGACAACCTATTACAGACCAAGAAGACTATCTATTTACAACTGCAGCCGGATATTCAAAAGTATTTAATACAAACTTTGCTGATACTTTAAGTGAATTTTCACACGTTGCTAATTTTCATTCTGCTAGAGATAATATGCCTGCTATAAATATTCTAAATAAATCTCAAGCAGAATATGATGAAATGTTTAAACGCCTTGAGCCATATATAAATGACGTAGCATTAGCTAAGCAAACAGATATTGATATAAAACAAGCTAAAATGCTTAGTAAAACTGATTTTACAAAAGTTGATTTAATGTTAAAAAATATTGAGACATTTAGTAGTGGTGACTCTATGGAACAATCACGTATATTAAATGTGTTTGCTAATAGTCAGTTAATAAAAAGGTCAAAACAACGAGCAGAAAAGTTTGTAAATAAGCAAAATAAAAAACAAGATATTTTAGATACTGATGTAGATACATTATATCGTAAAATTCAAAATCCTAAAATATCAGAAAAAGATATTATGAGTAATTTTCTTAAATATAGATCTTTACAAGGATTGTCAGGTGATGAATTAAAAACATTAGATGCAGAACTAGGTTTAATTCTTAATAATAGGAGTGATATAGCTAAATTTAAAAACTTTTCTAAAGACCAAATTGAACAACTACAAACTATGAAAAGTGATATTAAAAATTACTTAGCTAATCCTAGTAATAATTTAAAAAGACCTTTATCTAAAAGTGCAGAAGCAACATCTGAAATACAAATGTCAGATGAGTCTTTTATTAGACATGCTACTGGGCAAAATACAGGCCAAATAAATTATAGTGCGTCGTTTAAAATAAATGGGATGATTGACCCAACAGAATTTAATTATCCTATGTTAAAAATAGCAGATAATGAAGTTGGGCAATTTTTAGAAAGTGGATTAAGTAATTTACCAAAACAAAGAAACGCATTATATAAATTGTTAGGTGAAAAACATTTACCAATAAGATTGCGTGAAGAATTTTTACCTAATGCTCTACAACAGAAACAAGTTATGTCACAAACTAATGATGATATAATAGATATATTAGAGCTAACACCTACAAGCTCAACAATAAGTCAAGGTGATAATGCATTACAATTTAATGATAAATTAACAAAATTGAAATTACTACAAGCTTATGGTGAACTAGAACCAACTACATTAGCTAATGATGCTATAAATCCTAATTTATTAAATGAGCCATTTATGAAAATAAATAGTGCTGTAGAGTTATTTAAAAGTATTCCAGGATTTGATAAAAGAGATTTAGATTTTATTCTATTTAGTTTGAACCAAGTTAGTGGTAAAAATGGTGAATTTAAAATAGCATTAAATAAAGTATTAAGTGCTAATCCTAATGCATTTGATAATATAATAGCCAGAGATATAAATCTACAAACTAGTATGATGCGTTTAAAAATGTTAGCTAATGAATATGACCCAAAAGCCACTGATTTTAGACAACTAGGTGATACTATTTTATATAGTAATAAAATTCCAGCACAGCAAAAACAAGCTATTCAAAAACAATATATAGATGCAGTAAATGGAATAAATAGTTTTATTGCTAAATTAAATGGTAAAATTAAAACTATACAAGCATTAGATTTACCAGAAAATTGGTTTGTTAAAAGTCTGGATAATGAAAGACTAGCTAATGATAGTGCAAAATCTTTTAACAAAGTAAGTCCTAGTTCTGCTAAAGAACGTGAATTAGCAAAATCTCAAATGGATAATGATGAAATTAAAGAAGCTGCATTAAAAGCTAGAGCAGATGAAAGAAATGAAGATAATATTTTATATTATGGAATGCGAAATGTAGATGAAACAGCTGAAGAAGATGCAGTTAAAGAATCGTTTAAACGATTTGGTGGTAAATCAGAATTAGAAGACAATTATTTTGTTAATAAATTTGGTAATGTAAGTGATACAGATTTACATTTCATAAAACGAGAGATGAATGATGGTGATGATATAACTAATTTAAATAATTTAGAAACATTTTTATTTGGTGATGCTAGAAAACCTAATCAATATGATTTGCTAAGTCAAATAAATGCTATTACAAATTCACCTAGTGCAGATTTTAATACCAAATATTACTATCTAGATAATATGCTAGATTTTATAAAAGCATATCAAAGAGAGATTGACTCATATACTCCTGCACCAGTGTATATCCAAAAACATATAAATATATTGACTCAATTAGATAATGTTGAAAAGTTAATTACAAAAAATATTAACGCATTAAGTCAAGAACAATTTGCTTTAAAACAAGTAAATAAAAATATAAATGATTTTGGTGAAGCAACCTCATTAGATATGATTACTAAACAAGGCAAATATGAACCTAAAGAAGTCAAAGAATTTTATAAAAATCCAAATTATAAACCACGTGGTAAAAATGAACCTTATAATGATAATATTCATAGAGACTTTTTATTTAAAACATTAGGTAAAGATTTTTACCACAAAAATATTTTAACACATACAGATAATATGATTGATAATTATTTAGTTGGTAATTTATCTAAACAAGATATTTTACAACAAATAAAAGACCTTCAAATAAAAGGTCTATCTAGATCTAAACTAAAAACTAGTAGATTTAGAGATGCTAATGGTAATATTAAAGTTATTGATGATATGGACCCAACTATAGAAAGTATATTAAGAAAAAGAAATAAACAACCTAATGTAAAAGATAAAGAAAATATTCAATATCTTGAAGAAAAAGGGTTTGATTTATCACCTACAGATAAACAAGGTCGTGAAGCATTACAATATGTATTAGATTTTGTTGATGCGGCAGAAAGAGTTAAAAAGAAATACGGTTTATCTAATTCTGATAATTTATTAAATATGTTTCAATCAGAACGTGGTAAAACATTATTACAATATAACAGAGTTTTATGGAAAGATATTGTAGAAAAGAATAAAGAAAACGCACAACAACTAATGAAAGCTGTATCACCACATAAAAGTAATACTAAAGCTATAGAAGATTCTTATATAGCAGACCAATACTTAGATGCTCTACATAATGCAAATAGTTTAGGTAGTGCGGGAAAAGACACGTTTAACGCAATTATGAATGTATTTAATAAATTAAGAAATGGATTAAATCCTGCTGATTATGGTGCTAAACGTAGAGAGCTAGAGGCGTTAATGATTATTACAAATAAATCACAGTTGTTTAGTAGTAAAGGACAGTTTCTTTTAATGAAAGAACTTATAGAAGATAATATGCGACATACAAAAATAGATTTGCCTGATGTTAAATTTTCTACTAAAAAATTAGATAATGCTAAATCACACATTAGTGCTGAAGAACAACTTAAACAAAGACAAAAAGAACGTGATTGGATTGATGAATGGACGACTAAACATAAACCAAAACAATTAGATAGTGCTGTAGATAACAAACTAAAATCTAATAAATATAAAAGTATGTTACAAGAAGATGATAATGCAGCACTCAAGAATTTAACTAATGAAGATGACGACGACTTTATTTATTTTTAATAAAATTAGCCATCAAAATAGCGTTTTCGGGAATTATTTTAATTACCCGAAATTGATTAAAATAATTTAAATGAATATTTATATTATAATATATAAAAATTTAACCTCGTTAAAGTCGGGAAATGAATTTATCCC
Source organism: Methanobrevibacter sp. (assembly GCF_050872065.1). Lineage (GTDB taxonomy): Archaea > Methanobacteriota > Methanobacteria > Methanobacteriales > Methanobacteriaceae > Methanocatella. Next base: position 18,326 of record NZ_JBNMGD010000017.1, on the reverse strand, counting down.
GACACCAGATTTTTATATAATTTGAATAGGTTGGAAGACGCTGTTATTAAAATCAGCTTTATTGGAGACTACTTTATATACTTGTTCACTTATGCCACCTTTAACAAGTATATGATGAACGAGCGTAGTATTACTACCATTCATATTTATAATTCGCTCTCTGCGCTGCACAAACTTAGCACCACTATAATCAGAACTATAAATTATAAAATGCTCGAGATGTGATAAATCAACACCTTCTGCGTGAGCATTACTAGAATATATGCTAGCCTTAGCAAATATACTTTTAAGTAATTTTTGCTCACCTATGAAATGACACATTATACCTATAGATTCTTTATCACCAAAATTTTCTAAGATATAATTTATTTTATCTCTAAATCCTAAGTCATAATAATCTTCACCTAGTTTTATTGCACCACCTTCTATTTGATGTAGTGCAGTTCTTAGTTTTAAAGTTGTATCTAAAAGAAATTGCTCACCTTCCATTGTGATTATGTTGGACATTAACACATCGTTGTAATATCTTTTACACTCATCGCTCAATTCAACATAATGCTCAACATCACTGGCTTTATCAGTAATACCTGCATCATCTTGAGTCATTTTAACGGTAAATGTATCCACATAATTTAATAGTTTTGGCTGGTATCCTTTATACTCAACGATTGCCATACCACCATAATACTTAGTTGACTTAATGCCAAATTCATCGTGAAATCGATAAAAATTAGTGTGTTTAAATGGTGTATAGCGCCCTATATTCATTTGGTGATATATACTGCACGGACTCTCAATAATTGGCGTTCCACTAAGATGAATATGAGGTTTATCCATTGTAAAAGCTCGTATAATACGATAGCGATTACTTGGCTTAGGAAACTTACCAAAGTTATGTGACTCATCAACTATAACCAATTGATAATCTTGTGGGTGATATTTAAATTGTATTTTACCACCTGTTATTATGCCTAATTGTTCATAATTGATAATTGTATATTTCTTTTTTAAGTCAGGACTTTGTGTGAATTTTAACCAACCATCTATAGCATTTTTCTTAGTTACTACCATTACATTTTTAATTTTAGTTCCTTGCTCTGCGACTAATATAGATGTTAAGGTTTTACCACACCGCGGTTGACCAAATATATAAACATATCCAAGTTGTTTTAAAATTCTTAATGCTGCATCAGCAGCTATTATTTGATGTCGATAAGGTTTCATTATCAATCTCCTGTAGAATATGTAAGACTTCATCAACAGACCAAGCTACTATTGCTGTGCCATTAGCATCTCTAATCTGTTGTATATTAGCTATTTGCAATGGTGTTGGGCGACCATATTTATCTTTAACTTCAATAGCTATGAATCGCCCTTTATAGCAAGCTAATATATCTGGAATACCATTTCTATTAGCTGCCATAACTTTAACTGCATACGCTCCGTGTTGCTTTAGCGTATTGAGTATTTTGGATTGTATCTTTTGTTCAGCCATTTGCGCTCATACTTAATCCAATGATATACACGCACAGATATATACATTAGTTGCCATTTCCATTTCTTTTGACCTAATGCTTTTATATGCTCTTTCAAAATATTATCTGCCATATAAAAATTACAATAATATTCTGCTTGAATTGCACCATCAGCTATATCACACAAATAATCGTGTGCAACTACAGCTGGCATTATATTAGATTGATTTGGCTCAATCAACCACCAAAATGCCCGTGGCACATTTGCACCATTAGTTGTATATCCACTAGGTATTATCCAATTACCAAATCTAATTGGTATATGAACTTTATATCGCCGCCCATCACAAGGTTTTAACAACACATCTTCATATCCAAAATATAAAGGACGTGTATTTAAATTTTGTGCTATCTTTACCATTTCTAACTCCTTAATAATTTATTACAATAACTTCGTTTGAAATATTGTATACCTGCTCTTTGCAATAACTCTAACCCTTCTTGCTTTCGATAATAACTATTGAAATAGACTCGACTAATTCCAGCAGTAGCTATAAGCTTAGCACAATCAATACAAGGTGAATGGGTGCAATATAATATACAACCATTCGTAGCTATACCAAGCTTAGCACACGCCATTAAGACATTCTGTTCAGCGTGCACTACTTCTTCCTTAGTTACATAATCTTCTTCACAATTATTATCTAGCCCCGACAGCGTGCCATTATAGCCACACATAATTATGCGGCTATTATCTGGTGTAGCTAATGCTGCCCCACATTTTAACCTTTCTGCAGTTGATAAATTAGCATAAAGCTTAGCTACTAATAAATGATAGTCAATCATTTTATGCTTAAATGAAATCAATGAAGATTGGGAAAATGTATGTATCGTCGATTCTTTCATAATTTATCCTTATCTTTCTACCTACTACAGATTTAAAGTCAAATGCTCGAATTGAATCAGTTAATCCTGACCCAACATTTACTTGTAAACCATTTTCATCTTCACAAATAAAAGCACCTATTTGCCCTTCATATTTACCGGTGCCTTCATCAATACCTACTATTTCAACAATAGTTGTATTTTTTAATTTAAATTTGAAAGCGGTTTTAACGCGCTTACCAGTTGCTTGTGTATGATGAATACATTTACAATAAATACCTTCATAACCTTTTATAGCAAATTCAGCACATAATTGTTTAGCTTGGCTAATAGATACACAAGGTTGATATTCAACAAATTTAATTAGTTGGCTATCTTCAAAAAATCTAGCTAAAGTAGTTAAATTTGCTTGTCTTGTATAAAAATTCCCAGGCTCAATAATATCAAAAATATGAATTTTATGGCTCATACTAATAGGAATTCCTTTAGCAAATGCTGTTCTTAATGTAGTTACTACAGCAGCATCACTACGACCACCTAGTTTGCCTTCACCTTTACCAAGATATTCTGCTTCTAAAACTATTGGTAAACAAGTTTCAGGTATTTTAGTTAATAATTCTTTTGCTAAAACATCATTAGTATATGGCTTACCTGATGAAGTATAAAATATTACGCAATGTTTTGAAATATGGATTTGTGCATACTGACCATCATATTTTATAGACCAATACCATTTAGAACCAGCATCCCAAAATTTTTGTAAATTATGCACAGTGTCAGAGTCTGTGCCTTTACATTGTTTAATAAATTCAGCCATTATACATCTCCTTCTTTGATAAAATTCCCTTGCTCATTGAGATAGCCTTTGCGGTCTTTAATCTCATTATAAGCTGCTTCCCAACATTCAGCTAAAGTAAACTTATATAATGATGCTATCACTTTTAGTTTACGCACAGCTTGAAATCCATCAAAAATATAGTCTTCAATAAAATCAGCCAAATCACATAACATACCTACAAGATTATTTTTCTTAGTTTTGTCTAGGTCTTCAGCATCTTCAAAAAGTCTTGGTGAAATCTCATCTTGACATATATTGATAAATTTTGTGCGATACTCTTCACCCTCAATTGATGCTATATTAGATATAACAACCATCATATCACCTATAGCATCTTTAATTTCGTGTGGTCGGTCTTTTATAATACCATCGCAAAGTTCACCAAACTCAGAAATAAGTTTCATTGTTTGTGTGAATACTTTACCATTTTTAACTATACCGCGGTCTTCTGCCCATTTATGTGTTGCATTATGCAATTCTATGTAATTCATTTTAATCTCCTTAATCTAAATATTTTTGTATAAAATCATCTAACTTAGCCCAATGTCTTTCATAAATATGAAGACTCCCAGGCAGCCAATGAATATCCCCTGGATAAATCATCTGTGTTAATGCCACAGTTAATCTATCACAAAGTAAATTCAAAATCTCATTTTGCCACCATAAATCCGCACCAATCAATCCATAAACTATATCGTTACTGCGCATATATACTATGCAATGTAACATATCATTACGTAATAGATATTGCACTGCCAAAGTGCATATATGGTCTTTACCACCTATATAATGCATAAATGGGTTAGTATAATATGCTACAGCTCGTCTAGAAGTTTCATCTTTAGCAAGCTCAGCTAATACATTAGCAAACTGATAACCATTCTGTGCACTAAATAACAAATAACCATAGTTACTATTTATCTTTTGATTTTCATCAGCACATTTGAGCCAAGTTTTTGCATATTGTCCAATCCACTTTGCATCAAGAGATTGTGAATTATACCATTCATATTCTTTATTGATATAATCTTCTTTTGTTTTGAAAATATCAAAAAGATTTATTTTACCATTACTAGCTTTTCTATACTTAGCATAAAATACTAATGCTGCATTAACACCAACTAGTTCAATATATCTATTTGGTGTTCTACCAATACCAGTAAACCCTTTTGTAAATCTTTGTTGCCACATATCGTGTAAAGCCTCAGCAACAACTAAATCCCATTCATTTAATTCCATTACCTCTCCTTTCATTATCAAAATATAAGATAAAGAGACAACAGCATAATGCGTGAGCAAGATGAGGTTTCATTGTCTCATCATCTAAATCTGACCCACTTCGCCACGCTTCAATATGTCGAAATAATGCATCAACATAGCGCATAGGGTCATCACACAATTGCCAATTATTTTCACCATATTTCTGTGCACCAAATGTAAGAATTTCAACTAGTTGTTTTAACTCTCTTGGTGGCACAAGATGATATTTTGGCTTACCTGTATCATATTTGATAAATCCATTTTCATTCACTTCGTCCATCAAAATATCCTTTCATAATTTTATTTTCACCACAAGTTACTAAAGCTAAATTTAGCAAAGCATCTTGTTGTGACCGTCCAACTCTTTCAAAAGCATCTAATAACTGCTGATGATTATCACCACCCCTAGTTATTATATTCTTAACTTTAGCTGGACCAATTCCATGCAACCCTATAATATTATCAGACTTATCACCAATAATTGCCTGCATATAAGGCCACATATCAGCGTCTTCTTTTAAAGTAACTACCCAATGCATATTTTTGTTGAAATGTCCAGACTCATAATAGTTAAAGTGAGTTCCTTCAACAGCATTATATACATCTTTGTCAACACAACATAAAATATACTTTTCTGGATAGTTTCTTTTCAACCATACAACCGCATCATCTGCCTCGATTTCAGTATGTTTAAACCCACAATCGTGCTCAACAAACCAATCCTTTGCCTCAACTAAATACATTGGACGCCGAATATATTTTCTATTCATTTTATACTCAGGATAAAGTTTATAGCGAAAGCTATCTTTACCATAAGTAAAATGTAATTCATATTTTTGGCATCCAGTTAAGTCAAGAATTTTCTTGAGCTTTTCTTTAGCAAATTTTACGATTGTATCTATATTACTTTCGTAGATTGAATTATCACCTTCATCATAACTAGGATTGTCAAGGATTTTATTCCATTCATCATCGCTATAACTTTCTTTAGGTCCTAACTCAACTCTAGATTCCGCCGCTAGTGCCGCCGTATAAACTAAAGTATCAGCATCAATTAACGCTATCTTATCGTTCTTAGGTGGTAGCACTTCACCAAATTCACCTAGCGATATATCTTTGAAATCGCTTTCATTAAAATCGTTTAAATCGTTATTCATATTACGCCTTCTAACAAATTTTCAATTACCCGAAATCAATCGAAATATAATTTTAATATAAATACACATATAAATAATAAAATTTAACCTCGATTAAGTCGGGAAATGATTTAATCCGTTGATGATGCTTTAAATATTTTAAAAGGTAAAGACACCAACAACCACGCCACCCATAAACTAAGTCCTATACCTATTAGTGCTAGTATAACAAAAAAGAATTTGAATACAAACACTAGTATAAGACAAAATATAAATATTACTAGAATATCATCTAAAAAATCTATCATTACCCATACCTTTCATAAAGCATTCCACCATAAAATAGTGCTAGCATTATAAACATAATAAATACTGCGATTAAAGTAGCTTCTAATCTAAGAATAGTTACATATCTCTTTCTATACTTCGCACACTCTTTACTACTCATATAGTTCTTCTTCGTTGTCATAGTCAACCTCCATATCGTCAAAACAATCATCACAAATATCTATATCAAGAGATAATGGATAAAACCATTCACCACACATTTGGCATTCAATACTATACCTACCTAACTCTTCGTTGTCCATTTTTACTCCTTTACATTTATATCTACCAACATTGGTATATCTTTATATTTGAACGAATTCGACTTACTTAGTTCGGACCAGGCCTTTAACATAAAGAACTTTAGTGACTCTTTCCAAGTCTCAACTTCATCAGCTGGAACCTCAAGAAGTATTGAGTCGTGAACTACATTCACTATAAGTCCAAGAACATTTGGCACTTCTTTAACAAAGTAATGTATTGCTAATTTTGTACATTCAGCACCACTACCTTGCACTGGGATATTTATACCATCTGTTCCAAGTTTTGGCTTAACCTTCCAACCTAAAGCTGTATGCACATAGAATCCTGGCTTACTATAATTTTCCCAAATATACTTATGATGCTTCGCTATATCTTGATACATATCAAAATACTTCTTACGAATATCTTGTGCCTCTTGGTATGTAAATACAGAACCATAATTCAAAAACGCATAATCAACAAAAGTTTTAGCACTCATGCCGAATACAAATCCAAAGTTAATAGCTTTAGCCTTTGTTCTTTCATCTTTAGTTATATCAGCTCGTCCAGTCATTTTTTGTGCCATAGTAGTATGCAAATCTTCACCATTCTTTAGTTGATTATACATATACTTATCACCAAATAATGCGGCAGCCAATCTTAACTCAAGAGTAGAATAGTCAGCCTCTATCATTACTTTGTTTCCATCTATATTACGGAATAAATACTTTAAATCTCTTGGAATTTGCTGTGCGTTAATACCAGCCTGTAAGCCTTGCCCAGTAGCACTAAATCTTGAACTAACAGCTCCAGCTACATTAAACCTAGTATATACTCTAGGATAATTATAGCTTTCTAGCATCACCTTGCGCTTTAATAATCGCCGTTGGTCATAGATTAGTTGTGCTGTGTTATTACCATTAGCTATTAGATGCTTTAATGTCTCCATATCACTTTTATCAGTGCCAAGAACTTCTTTACACTGCTTAGGTGAATTAACATTAAAATCTAGTTGCTCAGCATTTTCATCTATAGCTACATTAGTATCTAGCATTTTTTGAGCTAAAGCTATTTGGTCAACAGGTATACCATTTTCTTGATATTCTACTGCATAAAGTAAAGATGCTATGTTAAGTCTATACGACATATTATCTCGCATTACTTTACATTTATCCCATAGTTTTTCTAATGCTATAACGTCAGTAGCTGCATACTCATATTGTTCTGGTGTTAATACTCCAGCTTTAAAACTTTTCTGCATCGCCTTCTTATTTATGTCAGAATACAAAGGTATGCCAACATATTCCATAACTGCATCAAGACTATACTTATCCAATCCTAAAAATGTTTGCTTAGCTAGGTATAATAAATCATCAAACTTAGTCACAGACTCATATAAATGAGTAGTAGCATCACATTGTGAGTATATACAAGCCATGTCATAACTAGCATTGTAAAATACACACCAATGTGCACATACAAACTCGTATATTTCGTTGGGATTAGGATTGTGGATTATAAATACTTTGCTATCTTGACAGACTTGAAATAGTAGAATTCTACCATAGAGTCCATCTGTTTCTGTATCACAAAAGCAAGGATTTTCTGGATTTATTTGTAAGTCTTTGAGAGTTTTAATAATTTCATAATTAACCATTTTTACAACCTTGTTAAGAATTTAGCGACGCTTTCGCGCCGCCATTGCTTAGAACGGAATTACATTATCCGCGTCATCTATCCCTTGGAATGAACCTTCATCGCTCAAGTCTTCAGCATTAACATTCATTTGATACTCTACGAACTTGGTAAGTTGTATAGCTTTCAAATAAAGTGTTACGCCTTTTGTGCCATTAGCATCATAGTAAGCAGCTTCACCGTGGATTACTCCTTGTGAGCCATTACCAATTGCTCGCTCGCCAAGATTTACTTCTTGTCCTTTAGCATTCAAGACTTTTACAATAGATTCACGTCCATCTGGCAACTTGGCATTACATTTAAAGGTTAAAGTAATTCGCCCAGTTTCTTCATCTGTTTCTTTGTCTTTTTCAGCACGCCAGCCGAGTGACTTAGCAGCTGTGCCTTTTTTCAGGTTAAGCTCAGTTTTGAAACCTTCCCAAATTTGCTGTAGCTCATTTAGGACTTGCTCTTTCTTTTCACCTTCTAGCACAATAGTAGCTACTTTTTGCATTTTACTACCATCTTTTGCCATTGATTGGTCAGCACCATCTTTACTGATATTGACCCACATTAGTTCGCCAATAGGTGTCTTAAAAGACACTTTATACGATTTTTTCGCCATCGTTCGCTCCTTTTCACTTTATTTAAAAATACTGCTAATTTTAGCAGGCAGGTATAACCTGCGCGGATGGCACTATAGATGCAACTAAATTTATTTTAAGGAAAAATGAAAAATCAGACACTAACTTACTTAAAGGCTAAAAATATTTAAATTTAAAGAAAGAAAATTTTAGTGCCATCCGCGCAAATTATACAAAGAACACTAACAAAGAAACCCAGTCTGTATGAGGGGTTTCTATGTTATCTCTTTTTATCTAACTCTTAATAGAATTTAGTTTAACCTCATTTCGGAGGTGAAGATAATTTAACCGAGCTAACGCAAAAGAAAGAAGAAAGAAAACAAATTCAAGGCATTTAAATTAGGAAAATATTATGCGTTAGCTCGGTTAAATTATCCGGGTGCCGAAGCACCCTCACTGCTCTACATTTTCTTAGGTGCACCTTTTAGCTCACCTTTAGCAACTTGTTTAGCAGTTTCTTCAGCGATTAGCTTTTCTTTAGCTTGTTTAGCTGATGCTTCTTTTTCTTTAGCTTTGTTGACAAAGTAGTCTTTTGTTACACCACTAAAATCAACTTTTGCGTCAGCAAGAACTTTAAGTTGTTTTTGCAACTCTTCATTCTTGATAGCACCAGAAGCAGCCTTAGAAATAAGCTCTTGTTGTTTTTTCGCAATATCTCTTTTAAACGCTTTTAGTGTTGCTTCACCAGGTTTAGAACCTCTACGGAAGCCAGTATCACCAATGCCTGCTCCTTTAGTTTCGTTATAGAAAAACTCACTTGTTGCAGGTAGCCATTTGCCAGAGATTGAGCAAAGAATTTCAGTGATTTTACCATTTGCATCGCGCTTGGTAATTTCATCAAGATTAGCAGATTTGCCAAATCCTGAAGCTTTTGGCTCCATATATTTAGCTACAATACCGCTAATCAAATCTTGTGCATCCTTTGCTACTTTCTTTGAGTCAAAAACAACTTTCAACTCTTCTGTAATCGCCGCGAATAATTGACCTTTTGAAGGTTTTTTACTATTAATAGGCATTTGCCACTCCTTATATTAAATTTTGAAATAACTCGTAAAGAAATGATTTTTATCTCATTTTTTACGCTGAAATTATAATATAAGATTTATTAAAAGAAGTTTAAACAGAATCAAAAAATTTTAATTTACTATTAACTATTACAGGTTATAATTCTATTTCGTCATTCACTAAATCTATATCTAAACTATCAGGCAATTTATCTCCAAGATAAACTACTGTCTTTCTTGATGTTGTTATCCTGTTACCATCTTTATAATCAGTTTGATTTGACTTACAACAACTAAGAGTATTAAGTTTTCTTTTAATTTTACCTAAGTCAAGAATTGAACATTGTGAAAATATAGATGGTATTGCAGCATACTGCTCATTTGTATTAAATACTCTTAAATAATATACTTTTAACCTAGTTGAGTATTCAATACTTTGTTTTATTTTAGGTATCGTAAGACCTATAGACAATAATAATTCTACCAATAACTCAACATTATGATATTCCATTGCACGCAGGATTTGGTCTTCAATATCTGCTGCAACTTCTTGGAATTGCTGATAAACTTCATCTTTCCAGTTTTCATTTGATTGATAATCCCTGTCACTAATAATATTAACATAAGAACTAGCTAAGAAATAAGCAAAATCTAGTGATTCAAGTTGAATTCTACGCTTTATCTCCATATCATCTAATTTAAGAGTTTCTGATACTTTCTTTTGAGATTTAAAAATAACTAATCGCCTATCTTGTATTTCATTAGATAATGCTATTTGCTCATTTGTAGCTAAGAAAAATGTTAATTCATTTGCATAAACACTATCTGAAAAGTCTTGATACATTTTACGCACAGAAGTAATCTTATCATTACCAGATATTTCATTTATAGTTTTGATGAGTTTCTTCTGTTCATTAGAATTCATATAATGCACCTCATCAATTAACACAATATCTGTATTAACCTGCCAAGCATTATATTTTTCTAATATAGACTCATAATTCATTTTACGAGTGCGATTATATGATAATTTTATAAAAACACCATTAACTACAGCTGATTTAAAAGAATGTGGCACACCAAAGAATACAAATATGATTGGTGAATACTCTCTATAAAGGTATTTTCTTTTCATAAAAGATAAAAACATTTGTAGTTTATCACCACAAGCATTTTCTAGTGCCTTCAATGTAGTATTTGGGTATCTTGGATGCTCAGGACCATAAGGCAACGATTGTTCTTGTGGAGTCCAAGATAAGAAATATTTAGCTGGTGAGTAAAATACTTCTTGTTCTTTTGACATTTGATAAAAATTAAAAGAATTATCTAAATAACCGAAAGGCTTGTCGGGTCTAGATACTACTTTAATTTGTTGTAGCAGTGGCAATAATTCTTGTTTTTTCATTTGTATACCACATTCAAGTAATATATAATCCATAATGTTAGCAGAATTTAAGAATATAACGTCATTAGTAACGTGATTATATATTAAGAAATTAAGCTGAGACTTTTCAATATAAGTCATAATTTCTAAAAGTTCTTGCTTACGATTATATTTTGTATAACCAACTTTATTCCATTTAGGATTATATTGATATTTTGGTGATTGAAAATCTCTACCCAAAATAGAATCAATTCGCTTTTGGTCTAATGGACTTGAAAACAAACTATTTAAGTAATTTATAATCCATTTGTGTGCTTCTACTGATACAGATGCATCTAGTGTTAAGACACCACTTAATGCTAAGATATACATGTGTGCTGATTCCGACTCTGGTAAATAGTCAGGGTGATAATCTATATCATACCGTAAATTTTCTTTCTTAGCATTCTTTTCCATAATATCTTTATATCTCTTTGGTGTAATGATTTTAAGAAAATGAGATATAACTATATTTATATTTTCAGCATCTTGTGGCGTTGTAACATTCGCCGTGATTATATTTCTAATCTTATCTATATAAAAACCAACTTTTGTGGCGAATTGCTCCACCTTAGTATCAGCATAGTGAGTATTAACTACAACCTGTTCTGATTTCGCATAATGTGCTATAACAAAATATTGTAAGAGTAATGGAATTGTATCCAACTCATCAGATTTACTCACTGTCTCCTTAGTCATATTCGCTTCAGTATCATAATACAATAAAGTATTCCCATATAGTGTATCCAACTTAGCTAACTTCTTACCATTTATATTTGCAATGTATTTTGTCAATTCATTATCTTCATATCTAAATAGTAAATGTCCACCAACTTTACCTAATGACTTGGATATATTACTCTTAGTTCCATTTCCATATAACTCTAGTGCCTTGTTAAATAAATCACTATCAAAATCTAAAGCAATTAAGTTGGACTTACCTAATACTAGTGCGAGTGGTTGGTCTTGTGGCAATTCAGACAATTTACTACAGCTATGGAGATTTTCATCTTTCGACCATTGTGGTATAATTAGCTCAGTTTGCTTACCATTATCTGATATTACCTTTTTGCCTTCGTTATTTCTAACTATTTTAGAGCCTTTCGGTCCTACAAATATGTAGAATATTCGATTCGCTTCTGCTGCCATAGCTCATCCTTTACGAACGTTAAATACGTTCTAGATTTCTAGGTTTATGCTTGTTATAATACTCTTCCATCTGTAATAACAGCTTATATCGTTTAGTTCCTTCCCTTGGTAGTAATGTCCACATATATTGTATCTTATCATATAATTCTTTATATGTGCAAACATTTACATATTTACCGTTGTAACCTTTCACCTTTTTTGAACGAAATGGATTTGCTCTAATCCAACTATTTATTTCTTTATATGTTACTGAGTCACCATCAAAAATTTTATTTACTACGAATTCGCCACGCTTTAAAGGTTCAAACTGACCTGCTCCAATAAATTTAGTTGAGCTTGAGCTGTTACTAGTTCTTGCCATCATTAACTCCTTATTTTATATTGTTTAATTTCTTAGGTTGTAGTCGCTGTCCCTCAATAGTATTATAGAATGTATTACGCAATAGCAAATACTTGTTCTGTAAATCTATTGTATACTCTAACAAGCCATCTTCAGTTATTGTCTCAACAAAGAAAATCTTTGGTGGCTGCATAACTTTCTGATATGTTAATGTATCTAGTTGTACTTTTACAGGAATATTCTGCTTCTGCACAGTGATTATCTCATTACTTGCACAACCAGAACTAAATATTGCCATACCAATCATCAAACCAAAGATAATACCAGTTACTATGCCGGCACCAACACTACTTAATATTGTTATTAACTTCTGCTTCATACTCTCTCCTTATTTCTATATTTAATTGATGTTTAAAACTTTCAAAACTACTTTTTATCATTTCGAGTTTATCATTACATTCAGCTTTTCTAAACTTTTCACCTTCTTTTATTACCAGCTCAGAATATCTTTCATCTAATACATTGCCGAGCCTACCAAACTCTTCACTTATAAGCTTATAGTCAGCCCTACTTGCCTCTATCGCATCATTCTGCTCTGCTATGGTAACTTTTAGTAATGCAATATTCTGTTTATGCTGTGTAACTTCAATATTTAAGTCGCGGATTTGTCCCTGTAAATATCCAATGGTGAGTATCAACACAAAACTAAATAAACATAAGATTATTGTAACCCAGTTAGCACCTTTACCATCATCGGATTTAAACAGACTTGTTATCGCACTAAATGCTATGCTAATCCAATTCATATCTTTCACCTCACAAATTTAGAGTCAAATGCGGTATTATATTATTAAAAACATTAAAAGAACATTAAACAAAAAATTTTACTATTTAACTATTACCAACTGAAATTTTATAAGAAAAGTATCTAACTAACTATGTGTAATTATTAGTGCGTATTCAAATCAATTTCCCGATTTAATTGATGTTTTATATAATAATATAATTTATCATAAGTGTTATTAAAATTGATTTCGGGTAATTGAAAATTTCCCGATTATATGTGTTTGTGAGTTTATATACACACGTATACGCATAAAGATTATCTAATAGTAAAATACTATCACTCAGTAAATTTTATTTAATTTTCTTTTAATATTTATTATTATATAATTTCATTATAAAATTTATAGCAGCATATAAATTTTATAGAAACTAATTTAAAGGAGGTTCAAAATGAACTATGTGAATTATGATGCTGATGACTATTTGTATGATGAATACGAGAGTCAAGATTTAGAGAGTGGTGAAATGACTGATTTGTTAACTAGCGATGATGCTGGGTTTGAAGTCTTTGAACTAATATAGTTGTAAGTAAGGAGGATAACTAAAATGAATCGCGCTAGTATATCTATAAAACAGATTGATGATATGCTAGCTGGTGCAAATTCGCTTAGTGATTTCGTAACTAAGTATAATGAATACAAGCAACAGCTAGCTAATGTGAGTGAGTCAAATGAACTATGTTATTGCAGGCTTCATAATCGTATGGAGCCATTAAAAGATATGGTAGTAACACCTAAAGGTAAGTCGAAAGGAGTTTGTAAAGCTGGAGATGTTATATGGCAAAGGCGATACCGTGAGATACAGAAACTTAAGCGGGAACTAGCTTGGGCATATCATAATGGTAACGAAACCCTTTACGACCAACTAACTAAGTCTCTTTATACTCTTGGACGTCAATTGAACTCTGTTAGTTCTTATGATTATGATAGAGATTGGAAAGAGTATTTAGCTACTAAGAAATAACAAGGTTATGTATGTATTTGGTAATTGCTAAGAATAATATCAAGTTGTTTCTAATAAAATCGAATAACTTAGAGTCTGTGATATTAACGACGATTAAGGTGTCAGTGATATTAACGACGATTAAGGTGTCAGTGATATTAACGACGATTGATTTAATTTCTTTTGTAAACACTTATACATACATTAACAACTATCCCCCTATCCCTCCTATATTTTTTTTTTATTTATAATTTAACCCCCTTTAGTGTGTGTAGTGTATAAATGTATTAAAGAGAGAGCGGACTTCTAGCTTTGTCGCCCGATAGACACTTTGTAATGTATTACGACTAGTTCTGAGTGACTCGTAAAAACATTCAACGTGATAGTAGTTCTGTCACTATTAGCGTCAGTTGGAACAAAGAAATGATTTCCATAAAATTGGTGTTTTACTGACGTTTTCTAGATATTGAAACCATTTCCCACAACAATTTTGTGTTTTATGTGTTTAAATAGAAACATCTATGTTTTCTTTAGTGTATAAATTAGTGTATAGGAGGCTTTGTGTGAGTTAGTATTACTTTGTGCGATTGCTGGTGGGGGGCGGGAGCGCTATAGAACTCGGGGATTACTATGTTGGGTTTAAAGAAAGGTGAAGATGCCTAATTAGGCATCTTCTGGAATTAACTATTTAGATTTAGGCTTCGATTTTAGCTCTGGAAAATCAGCGAAAAATTCGTCTTCGCATATTTTCACAACTAATTCACTTGACATATCAGTAGTGATATTTTCAAATGTAGAGACAATATTTTTAGTCTCTTTCAAATATTTACCTAAATCAACAAGCTTTTTAGCTTTATCTATTTCATCGTTAATGAAATAGTTAGAAGCATAACTTGCTACTAATGTAGACTTAGCATGCATCCATTCCCATTTGCGTTGTGCTGCTTTGCAGTAGTTAGCTACTCCATCCTTTTTAGATTTATTGGGCACCATGACCTCAATTGGGTGATATTCACCATGTCGTGAACACCATATCATAGTAACTCCATCTTTTTCAAAAGCTGGATGTGACTGCTTACTACTATTAGCTTGGAATAAAGAATATAGTTGCTCAGTAATTTGAGCTACTTTATCTTTGCTAATTTTTACGCCACTGTCTGCCAAAATGTTGATGATTTCAGTTCTCATCGTGAACTCCTTAAGAATAAATTTAGTTTAACGTCATTTCGGACGTATAGTTAAAATGATATAATCACCATAATCCCCACCGAAGTGGGGACTAGCTGATTATTTAGCTAAGCTAAAATCAATTGTAAATATGACATTTACAATATATTCAGAGTCGATGTAATCAAAGAATCCATCAACATACACGTCGGTAATCCATTTAAAGCAAGAAAGCTTTATTATTGAATCACCATTAAATAGTGATTTAATGTATTCTGGATTGTCCAGACGAAAGCTAATTTTACAATCTTCAACATATTCATCAGCTATTTCAAATAGATGATTTTCAAGCTCTGATATATCATAAGCAGTAGCACTTAATGCTATCCACTCATCAATAATTCTAGCTTTCATTTCCGCCATCTTTTGTCTGTTATTTAGTTTTTCCATGTTTTACTCCTTAAAGTTTTATTTAGGTCTATCATGGATAATAGACCCAATAATCGCCTCCAAAGAGGCGACTATGGACCTACATTTCTAGATATTTATGAACATTATCAGCATTTTCCAAATACCATTTGAAGTCATAATCAGCATCTTTATTAACAAAAGATACTATATTATCTTCGTTAGCCTCAACCCATTCAGCAAACTCTTCAGCTTGCCTTTCTTCGTCAATCAATGTTTGATTGTGAATATAAGCACTACTAATTCCTATAAACGCCACTAAAATACCAATTACTATCTTTTTCATAGTAACCTCCTTAAGAATAAATTTAGTTTAACGTCATTTCGGACGTAATAAACTCAACTGAGTCTATTTAATTAAATAGACTCTATGAATTTACATTTTGAAGCCAATACATTCAAATTGATTATAAATCAATTTAACATAGTTGTGTATTGTCATTAACAATGCTTCAATGTCATCTTCATCTTTATCATTATGACACAACCAATAAATTTGATTTTTTGCATCAAATTCAACCATACCACATTTTATGGCATTTTTAATTACTTGTTTCATTTTATCTCCTTTCCTAACAAGTTAATAGTAATAATATAATCTTAACGCCCCATTTGACAATTTAAGATTATATTATTTACAATGGTATCCACTAAAAATTTTTTAGGAATTTTAAAACTTCACCTAGATCTTAGTAGTCAAAATTTTTTAGGAATTTTAAAACTTCACCTAGATCTTAGTAGTCAAAATTTTTCCGGAAAATAAAACTTCATTTTGGATCTTAGGAACCTTATTATTAGTTTTATAAAACATTAAGCTTTATACTATATAATACCAAATTTTTCGTAAGGATTTACAATGAATGTAGGATTAACAGAACTCTGCAGAGCTGAGTATGAGACTGACCCTGATATCACAATTGATGAAATATGTGATAAGTATAGTATTGAACGAAGTGCGTTAGGACAAACTAGTGATTGGCAGAAAGTAATTGACTTAGCATCTCCAACCGAATCTGTTCCTGCCACAACTAATACACCAACTGTTCCTATATCTTTAGTTACCAAAGAAGTTTCATCTATAAAAGATCTTATAGATGAATTTAAAAATATTACTATAGGTGAAGCATTAGATAGGATGCGCTCTGAAGGTTCAGAGATGTCAGTAAAAGACATGAAAGAATTGGTTGCATTGGTTGATACGATAGATCGCTCTTATAATAAGCATAGTGATGCCAACCAAATTAACATAATAGTTCAGAATGTTATAAGTAGATATATAGATGATTGCTGATACAAACTTAGAAGAGTTTCTAACAACGAAACTTAGTTCTAAATTATGGCGTCTTGATAATCTATATAAAATTAGGGACAAGGCTGGACAGTTAGTAACTCTGAAACTTAATGACTCCCAACGTAAAGTATTAACTGAGTTTAGTCATAATAAAAAGATAATACTCAAATCGCGCCAGCAGGGTATATCCACCCTTGCAGTAGCTTATAACTTAGATGCCTGTTTATTTCATGATGGGTATGCTACAGGTATTCAATCTTATGGACAGGATGAGTCAAAGAAGTTACAGCGTAAAGCTGAACTGATGTGGTATGAATTGGATGCTGATATTAAGAAGTTACTCAATATATCACTAACAATGAATAATGCTAGTGGTATGGCTTTTAGTAATGGCTCAATACTAAAAATTGGGAACTTCAGAGGTGATACCCTACAATCTTTACACGTATCTGAACTAGCGAAGATAGCTAAAAAGTATCCTGATAAAGCTAATGAATTAAAAACTGGTGCCTTCCAGGCAATAGCTAAGGATTCTAAGATAACTATAGAATCAACTGCTGAAGGTCGCTTCGGATTATTCTATGACATGTGGAATAAAGCTGAAAATCAACGTAAAAGAGGGATTCAACTAACACCTTTTGACTTTCAGCCAATATTCTTATCTTGGGTAATTGATCCAGATTGTAACTTGACTGACGAACCTGAATTCGATAGAGCGATACTAGAATATTTTGATAAATTGGAACAGGATCATAACATCAGATTGACTGATACACAAAAGAACTGGTATCAGGCTAAATATAATGAAATCGGCTTTATGATTAAGCAGGAGTATCCAACAATTCCAGCCGAAGCATTTGAGCGTTCGTTGGAAGGAACATACTATGAACAAGAGTATAAAACGTTGAAAATAACTGATGAGCAAAAACCAGCTAAGTGTATTGTGCATTCGTCTGTAGATCTAGGAATGAATGATACTTTTTCCATAGGTTTCTTTGTTATATTAGATGATGGAACACCATTTATTATAGATGAATTCCACGACTCTGGTCACGGATTATCTTATTACAAAGATATTTATGATGCTTTTGCTGCTAAGTATTTATGGGATTATGGTGTAACTTTTGTTCCACACGATATAATGGTAAAGGAACTAACATCAGATAAAACACGGTTAGAAGTAATGCGTGAACTAGGTTTTAATCCAATAGTTG
>NZ_JBNMGD010000087.1:0-2190 GCF_050872065.1 Methanobrevibacter sp. | reverse complement strand
GTAGATCAGGATCATCAGTTATTAACAGATTTATTTATTTCTTCAAGACCTTCTGATAATCCATATATTTTGATCAAATATACAACTTATACTGATGATATTTTTTATTTTCCATTTGATAGAAATAACAGAAGAAGGTTTCTTGATATTTTGAGCATTAATAATAATTTTAATGAACCTCCTGTTAGAACTGTTGAAGTTCTTCAATTTATTAAATTAACAACACATTAAATTGGATATTATTAATTATATTTTTTTATTTATGAAAAATGAAGCTTGAAAAAATATCCTTTAATGCATTCAATTTGATTGAAGATGATAATCATGACTATTTGATTGAAATTATCAAGGGTTCTGAACCAATTGATAATCAGGATATAATGGTTAAATTGTATCTTAAAGAGGATCATTATATTTTCACCAAATATTTTCCATATACTGAAGAAAACAGAAGAAAACTTCTTCATATACTGGAAGTTGATTATAACGAATATGAAGATAGAATTATTGAGTTCATGGAGTTCATTAAAATCGAAGATCTCTGATTTATAGCTTATTTTTTTATATTTCAATATCTCAATATTTTTGCTTGTTTTGATTTTTCTTGTAGAAATTAAAACAGGGTTATCCAAAATACTTCCATAGATTCCAGTTGCTATCGAAATATCAAACCTGTAAAAATAGGCTAATATTTAAATATAAATAAATTGAAAAATAAAACAGTTAATTTATATTTTATTTTTTTATATTTTTGAATAATTAAAATGCAATTTAAAACTGCTGCACAGAACTTCTGGAGGGGTAAGTCTAAATATTTAAAATCATGGTTAATTAGCCATAATTTCTTGAATCCAAATCAGAGATATTATTATTTCCAAGGAATCAAGTTATTTGTTAATAATTATGAATCGTATGTCAATAGACATGCAAACAGTAATAAGGATTATTTCTCTAATTCAGCTATTTCAAATTATTTATCGTTTATGGATGGTTCAAGAGTTCTGAATAAAAATAAGGATCTAAATCTTGATTCATCAATAGATAATAATCTACAAGAAATCATGAACGTTTCTAATCTAGATCTTCATGATTTTCACCACAAGAAACTGGATCCTGAAAATATTAGAGAAGCACATCAATTGGTTAATCTTCTTGAAAACACAGATCCTGTTAATGCTCATATTTTATTCATTTTTAAAGCAGAACTTCCAGATGGAACAATTATTGATGAATGTAGAAGATTCACTATTGAATCATATAAATTAATTTCAAGGATAATTAATAATAATTGTATTATGCTTGAAGAAGATCTTGGATACGATTTGGGTCAAATAACTACTGAAGCGAAATTAATTTCAATTGAAATTGTGGATCTTGATCAAGAGAAAATAATTAGAAGAAGAACACCTGGTTTTTTCAATTGGATAATTAAATCTAATCCTTTTGATTTATCAAGATATCAAATATATCAAAAATTCGAAGATATTGATCCAGAACTGTGTTTCATTCATGCATTAAGAGAGAAAGGTGTTGATGAAACAATTATTTCAAATATATCTAACGATCTTGAAGGAATAGAGAGAATTACATTAAAAACAGTCGAAATGATCTCTGAGAAATATGATTTATTTATAAACATTAAGGCTGTTTATCCTGATAAGTTCTATAATAATAGATATCCTAGAGATTATATGTATGATGAAACTAAAAACTGGATCGAAATATGCTTCTTTACAGTTCAAAATCAAGATTATCCTGAACACATAATCCCTTATGATGAAGATATTAAATTCAATATTAATTATTTCAAATGTACTGACGATCAGAAGAAGATCTTGGATAAATATACATCTGATGAACTAATGAAGTTCTCTAGATTTGGACCAAGAGGAGAAAGATTCGAAAATAAAGGAAATTTAATTGATTCTATTAAGCTTCTCAGAGATCTTCATAAATTTAATTCACAAGCATTAATTCCATTAACAAATGATCAGAAATATGAGTTACGAAATAGAAATATAAATAGAAATAAGGAGATTAACTTCAATATATCAAAAACTGATTATAGACCATGGAATAAATATGGGGATCTTAATAGAATAGATCAAATATTCAAAAATATTCCAAATCTTTATCAAGTATCTGGAAATGTTGAAAATATAATTAGAAAATGTGTTTCAGGATTAGCTC
>NZ_JBNMGD010000079.1:0-2784 GCF_050872065.1 Methanobrevibacter sp. | reverse complement strand
TGATATGATTTAATAATATCTTTCATGAAATTGAATGAATGCTCTTTTTTATTAACAATTGAATGTTTATTTTAATCTTTTTATATTAGAATCCAGTATTTGTTTAATTTTGAAGATAGTTTTATATATTAAATAGAATATAATTATAAATACTTAAATTTTTTAAGTAAATCCAAAATTTAAGATGTGAAAAATATGACAAACGAAGATTTTGCAAAAAAAATTAAAGACATTAGAGCTAGACAAGACATGACTATTGAAGACCTTGCTGAGAAAAGTGGGGTAAAAATCGAAGTTTTAAAAGCTATGGAAGCTGGAGAAGTTATTCCGTCTCTTACTCCATTAACTAAAATGGCAAGAGCACTTGATGTACGTTTAGGTACATTTTTAGATGATACTCCTGAACTTGGTCCAGTAATAACCAGAAATGGAAAAACTGAAAACTCTCTTTATTTCTCAGGTAGAGAAGACGTAACCAATGCAACTAATCTTGAATTTCATCCATTAGGTGCAGGTAAAATTGATAGAAACATAGACCCATTTATCATAGACATTGAATTTGAAGAAGGGGAAAAAGAATTGTCTTCTCACGAAGGTGAAGAATTCATCTATGTATTAGAAGGGGAAATTGAAGTAATTTATGGAAAAGACTCATTTACTATTGGAGAAGGGGACACAATCTTTTATGATTCAGTAGTGCCTCACCACCTCCATGCAAGTGGGGAAAATAAAGCAAAAATAATCGCAGTATTATACACTCCATATTAAACTGAATATAGGACTTGATAAAATGTTTGAGATAGTATTAAAACAACAAAAAATTAGCAATGGATTAATTAGATTTTTCACTCGTATTTTGGATTTGCGTTATTTGTTGTTGGGTTTGCAAGAATATTTTACAAGTATGAATGATGTTGAAATTAAAAAAATGGAGGTTTTCCAATGAGTGAATTATTTACCGAACTCCCGTTAGGGAAGTTTTTTGAATCAATGGTTGAAAAGCAACCTGATCATGAATTTATTGTTTATCCAGATAGGAACTTAAGATTTACATACAAAGAATTTGATGAAAGAGTTGACAATTTAGCTAAGGGAATGTTGGCTCTTGGTATTGAGAAAGGAGATCATGTTGGTATATGGGCTAAAAATGTACCTGAATGGTTAACTTACATGTTTGCAACTGCAAAAATCGGTGCAGTAATTGTTACAGTTAACACTGCTTATCAATCCCATGAGTTAGAATATGTATTAGGTCAGTCCGATATGAAAGCATTAGCTATGACTGATTCATTTAGAGACACTAGTTATTTTGATATCATAAATGAGCTTGTACCTGAACTTAAAACATGTGCAAGAGGTCATTTAATTGTTGAAAAATTCCCTAATTTAAAATTTGTTTTCCATGTAGGTCAAGAAAAACACCGTGGAATGTTTAACACTAATGAGTTATTATTGCTTGGTATGAACTATGATGATGAAAAATACCAAGAAGTTAAGGATTCAGTTTCCCAATATGATGTTATCAATATGCAGTATACTTCTGGAACTGAAGGTTTTCCAAAAGGTGTAATGTTGACTAGCCGTAATATTGTAAATGACGGTTATTATATTGGAGAAAATATGAATTACACTGAAAAAGATAGATTACTTTTACAAGTTCCTCTTTTCCATTGCTTTGGAACAGTGCTTGGTGTAATGGCAGTAATTACTCATGGATCTACTATGGTTGTTCTTGAGGAATATGATCCATTACTTGCAATTTCTTCAATTCAAAAAGAAAAATGTACTTCCGTTTACGGAGTGCCTACCATGTTTATAGGTATGATGAACCATCCAATGTTTGACATGTTTGACATGTCCTCTTTACGTACTGGTATTATGGCAGGTTCAACTTGTCCTGTTGAAACAATGAAGGATGCAATCGAAAAAATGAACATGAAAGAAATTACAAGTGTATACGGACTTACTGAAGCAGCTCCTGGATTTACACAAACTAATGCTTCTGATTCATTTGAGAAAAAGATTAACACTGTTGGACGTAAATTCCCAAATATTGAAGTGAAAATCGTAGATCCAGAAACCGGTGAAGAAGTGGGTGTTGGAGAAACTGGTGAGATAATGTGCAGAGGTTTCAATGTCATGAAAGGATATTATAATATGCCTGAAAAAACAGCTGAAACAATCGAACCAGATGGATGGTTACACTCAGGAGACCTTGCATCAGTAGATGAGGATGGATATTACTCTATTGTTGGTCGTATTAAAGATATGATTATTAGAGGTGGGGAAAACATTTACCCTCGTGAAATTGAGGAATTCTTATTTACTCATGAATGTGTGCAGGATGTCCAAGTTGCAGGAATTCCAGATGAGAAATATGGTGAAATCGTTGGAGCATTCATAATTAAAGAGGAAGGCTTTGATGACGTTACTGAAGCAGATATTCGTGATTTCTGTATCGGATCTATTGCAAGATACAAAGTACCTAAATATGTGTTCTTTGTTGATGACTTCCCACTTACAACAAGTGGTAAAATCCAAAAATACAAACTAGGTGATTTAGGTCTTGAGTTATTAGACCAAAGACGCGAAAGAGGAGAGTTATAACTCCTCAAAATTTATTTTTTAATACTACTTTTCTTTAAATATCATTAATTTTGAATTTGTGTGATGAAAGTTTCTCTTGAAATTCATTTTTAGCATTTTATCAACTTAGTATTCCTTTTTATTAAATGATGAATGTGTTTTGCTGAAATTTTTTTTCGGATAATTGGTGTATAATGG
>NZ_JBNMGD010000047.1:0-10905 GCF_050872065.1 Methanobrevibacter sp. | reverse complement strand
GTAAATACACACTTATAAACATTTCTATAAACCACTTGGAGTAAAGCTTATATATAATAAAATAATATAAGCAAAATAACCACATTAAACCACAATTAACAAGTTTAAAAGGATATTTAATTCAAATAAAGATAAAATATTTGTGATTTAAAAAAATAAAAAGATTATAGTTTAAAAAAAAAATCATTTTTAAACTACAATAAGGAAATAATAATAGGTAGTGTAATCAAAGAGATTACAGTATTGATCAATATACAATCAGATGTTAATTCATAATCTAGATCATAAGTAATTGCAAGTAACAATGACAGCATTCCAGAAGGCATTGCTGCCTCAATAATTGAAATAGTATACTGTAAATCAACTAATCCTAAGTTAGTTACAAGTATAAAAGCAACTAATGGGAAAAATACTAACTTCATGATTGAAGTGAAAACTATCATGGATTTACTTCTAGATAATGCTGAAAAATCAATAGACAAACCTAATGTAATCATGATTAAAGGAATTGCCCCTTGACCTAAATAATTTATAGTATATCCAAAAACATCTGCAAGTGGAATATGGAATAAATTAAAAATTAAACCTAAAACAACAGCCCACAAAGGTGGGAAAAGTGCAATTTTTTTAATAGCTGTCTTAATTGTTCCTCCAAATCTTAGAATTAAAACAAAAGACAACAATAAGAATATAGATAATGTTGCTATATCACAAAATATTGCTCTTAAGAAACCCTCTTGTCCATAAATACCTAAAGTAACAGGATAACCCATGAAAGCAGTATTGGCAATCATAACTGTAACCAATACACTCCATATCTTTTTATCATCAAAATGTAATCTTTTTAAAATAAAATATGAAACAATTCCGGTTATTATTGATGAAATCAGAATAATAAATGGTAGTATACTCAATTTTGGAAGTGATGATAAATCTGCATTATAAATTGCATTAAATATCATACAAGGCATTAAGACATACATTACTATTTTATTAAACGGATCCATATCTTTCTTGGATAAAAAGTCAATTCTTTTGAGAAAATAACCTAATCCAATCATTATAATAATCGAGAAAATAGTAATAGCTATTGCGTCCATAATAAATAATTATAATTTAATTATATTTAAAATTTAATGAAAAATTAGAAAAAAAATAAAAAAAATTTAAAAAAAATAAAAAATATTTATAATTTATTAATAATTAACTAACAATACCTTCGCTAGTAATTTTAAATACACATTCACCTTCAGGTAAATGAGGTGAATCAACTAAACGTGCAATCCTTTTTCCAGCCAATCCTTTCTTAAGCCAAATTCTGTAAGTGGATGCATGCCCTAAAACGTGACCTCCAATAGCTTTTGTTGGACTTCCAAAGAAGGAATCTGGTTTAGCTTGGACTTGATTGGTAATAAATACAGCAACATTATAAGTATTGGCAATTTGTTGAAGTGAATGTAAATGTTGGTTTAATTTTTGTTGTCTTACAGCTAAAGACTCCCTTCCAACATATTCTGCCCTGAAATGTGCCATTAATGAATCAACAATGACCAATCTAACATTGTTACCCTTTTGGATTAAATCATTAATCTTATCAACCATTAAAATTTGATGAGAAGAGTTGAATGCACGAGCAACATGAATCTTACTTAAAACTTCTTCAACATCTAATTCAAAACCTTCTGCAATTTGTCTAACCCTTTCCGGACGGAAAGTATTTTCAGTATCGACAAATACACATTCACCCTCAAGACCACCTAACTCCTTAGGTAATTGAACAGTTACAGATAATTCATGAGAAATTTGACTTTTACCAGATCCAAATTCACCAAATACTTCAGTGATGGATTGAGTTTCTATCCCACCACCAATTAAATCATTAAATTCTTGACTACCTACAGTAATGTGACCAACATCTTTTCTTCTTTCATCAACTTCTAATGCAGTTTCAAAATCAATGTTTTCAGATCTACGTGCTGCTTCAATAACTTTTTCAGCAACACCTTCACCAATTTCTGCTTTTACAGATAATTCTTTTGCAGTAGCAGTTGCTAATCTCATCATATCAGCAAATCCTGCATCTTTTAATTTTTCTGCAGTTTTTTCTCCAACACCAGGTAAATCATTTAATTCAACCATAAATCTCATTCCTTTTGTTTATTTAAATATATTTTGATAAAATTTTCTTAGGATTTAACCTATTTTCTTCACTGTACTCATCAAAACTAACATTAGCTATAATTTCAATAGTTTGACCGTTTAAATCTTCAAGTTTATCTTCGATTCCATAACCATCTTCAACAATATTGACAATCTCCTCTTTGGTATTTCCAATTAATTCTTCAGCCAAGTTATCAAAGAAGGTAACTTTAATTGAACCAGTATCGTCTTCAATTCTTAACGGAAGCATAAGAAGGTAGTTAGGTTCATCAAATACATGACCACAGTTGTCACAAATATATTCATCTTCACTTTCTTCTACACCTCTTCCACATGCAGGACATCTTTTACGAATAACTCTGTCTGCTTCAACATCACTAATAATACCAGTCACACAAACATTAACATCATCTTCTGTTAATGCTTCAATAGGTTTAGGAACATAAATAGCTTCCATTAATTCTTCTTGAGTTGGTAATCTTTCTATTTCACTTTCACTAGGTTCTAAAATTGTTGTACCTCTATTTACAATAGCTTCAATACGATTATCCCTATCTAAGTCAAACCGAGGATTTTGTAATTTGATTGGTTGACCCATCTCAAACTCTCTTTTTGCATCATCATTCCATAAAACAATCCTCATAGAACCAGTTTCATCTGCAATTTCAATATTTTTAACAGACCCTACATCACCATTATCTCTTTCAAAGTTATGGATATCATTTAATTCAATCACTCTACCAATGATAATAACATCTTGATCATCTTCATCGATTTCATCAATTTTTTTGTAATCATACAATGCTTTTTCTAATGTAGATAATTCTGGAATAAACCTTGCAGAAGCTTCTTCCTCAGATAATTTAATAAGACGAGCTCCACTACCAATATTCAAATCTACACTATACATACCCATTCTTGTTCTCGCATTTTCAATTTGATATGCATCACCAACAGTATATTCTTCTTCAGCACGTTCATTCCATAATGATAAATTAACCTTACCAGATTCATCAGCAAAAATTATTGAACGTACAATACCAACACTTCCATCATCTCTCTGGAATTCATTAACATCATTTACTGAAAGAATCCTACCAATTACATCAATCTCAATACCATCATCATCGATTTCATAAATTTCACCAATTGGTGTTGGTCTTAATTCATCCCTTAATGCATTTAATTCATCTAATTCTTCAATAGACAAATTATCAGGATTAATAGTAATTTGAGTGTTAAAATTAGTGTTCATTGAATATTGACTTTGAGTATATTCATCATATCGTACATTTCCACCAATGATTTTGGCAATATCCCCTTTATTTATTGGTAACTCTGTATCATCACCCCATAAAGTTACTCTTATCTCACCAGTAACATCTCTAAGATCAAAATTCCTTAATCTTCCTTCAACACCATCAGTTTTTCTTATAAATGTTTTAACATCTTGAAGTCTTGAAACAATACCCTTAATAGAAACATCTTGTGCTTCAGATACATCCCCAATAGGTGTGAATTCTTGTTTAACTTCAGGGACATCAAAATTACCTTTAATGATTCTCCCATCCCAATGAGTTAATGATATTTCGCTTTCACCATCTCTATTACTTCTTTCACGAGCTTGAGCTTGAATAATCTTGACAGAATCACCATCTTCAAGACCTAAATCATTAATAAGTTCAACATTTTTATTCCATAATGTGTAAGTAATTTTACCAGAATAATCTTGTAATTCAATAGAGGCAACTTTACCTTCCTTACCATTCTTTTCATAAGTCCTAATTGTTGAAATTCTAATAATTCTTGCAATTATGTTAACTTTAGTATCTGGCTTAATATCCGCAATGTTAGTAATATCTTCATGATATTCTGGGAATTTTGAAAAATCCTCCTCTAAATGGACAATAGTAGATCTTGGTCTTAGATTAGCTTCAAGCCCTGAATATCCTTCTTTAATATCCACACCTTTAATTTGGATAATGTCCCCTTCATTAACATTATTGAGAAGTTTAATATTTTGAGTCCAGAAAACAGTCTTAATAGAACCAGTATTATCCTTTAACTCAACATTACACACTTTACCACTTTGTCCTTTACGTGTTTTAAAGGATCTTGGATTTGAAATGGAAATTACCCTACCAGAAACATTCACATCCTTACTATTTTCTTCAAGGTCACTGATTGTCTTATCGGAAAATTCTGGTGATTCAGAAATAGCTTCGACTTTCTCAGTGATGAATTCCCCAACTACCATGTCAGCAAATGTAACATCATTCATAAATGAAGCATGCTCATTCTTTTCTTTATAAACTTCCATTTTAGCTAAAAATTCTTCTTCAGAAATTATATCCTTAACTTTATTATATCTTTCTAAAATTTCTTCATCCATAATAATCCCATTTTCATGATTAGATTCCAAGGATAATTGCTCAATATCTTTTTTTTGAGCAATTGTATTTTCAATTCCATGATTTTCTAAAACCATACGTGCAATATCTAAATCATCGAAAAAGAATACCTCTGCATTATTCTCACGAATTTCAGCCATTTCAGCTTCAAATTCCTCTTCTGAAAGCTGATCTTTAATTTCTTCGTATAATTCTAAAATTTCTTCTTGCATACCAAACCCTCATTGAAAGTTAATATTTATTTTATAATTAGAATGTATATAAATTATTAGAGAGAGCATTTGAAAAGTAATTCCTATAATAACATTAAAAAAAATTATTAATATACATTTTCTAAATGTGACTATATTAAAATATGAAAAACAGTTAATACGCATTAGGATTTTTCTTTAATACTGTTTTAATCATTATTGCTAAATCTAAACCCAAATGCCAATTCTCTACATATTCAATATCATATTCTATACGTTTTTTAATAGATGTATCTCCACGACAACCATGAATCTGAGCCCATCCAGTTAATCCAGGTTTAACTTGATGTTTAACCATGTATTTTGGAACTTTTTCTTTAAATTGATCAACAAAATATGGTCTTTCAGGCCTAGGACCCACAACACTCATATCTCCTTTTAATACATTGAAAAATTGTGGCAATTCATCAATACTAGTTTTCCTTATGAAATTACCAACTTTAGTTTTTCTTGGATCATCTTTTGTTGTCCACTCAGATTTTTCTTCATTAGGGTCCTGAACCTTCATACTACGGAATTTATACATCATAAATGGTTTACTGTTATAACCTATTCTTTCTTGTTTAAATATAATAGGTCCAGGGGAAGATAATTTAATTGCTATTGCCGTGAGTATCATGATTGGAGATGTAATAATAATAGCAATTATGGAAATAACATAATCTGAGAAATATTTCAAAAATTTATTAAATTCATCATCTAACGGAACATACCTTATATTTATAATAGGTATGTCTTCAATCATATCTACGGAAGGCTGAGCTGGAAAGTATCTAATATAATCTGGAATAATCTCTGCTTTGATTCCAACTCTCTCACAACTTTCAACCAAATCATTAATTTTATAATAATATTCTAACGGAATAGCTAAAACAACTCTATCAAATCTATTTTTGTCGAGAACCTCATCAATATCTGAAAATGAACCAATAATGCTAGATCCTTCTATTTCACGACCTATATGATTTGAACGCCCTAAAAAACCACTTACAACAAAACCCAAATACGGATTTCCACGAATTTTACGTGCAAAGTTAAATGCCAATTCATTATCTCCAACAATGAGGATATGCTTAATATTTCTATTATTAATACGCATTTTCCTTAAAATAGATCTAATAGTAAATCTTTCAATAATTCCAAAGAATGCACCAATGATAGCTAATAAAATCAGCATTATCCTTGAAAAATCAGGCTGATTTATAATAAATAAAATTGAAACTAATAATATAAATGCCAATATATTTACTTTAATAAGCTGTGTTGCTTCTGAAAAAATATTTTTATAAGTTCTACGTGGTTTGTAAAGGCCAAATGCAAAATATAAAATCAAATAAATTGGCATGACCGCAAAAGTAAAAAATAAAAGATAACTAGAAAAGCTCAAATGGCCTCCAATTGGTCCAAATAGAGTAGTTTTAAATCGTAACCATAATGAACAGAAAAGAGCTAACCCAATGACTATAATATCAATTAAAACTAATGTTAAATTTAATAATTTTTGGTTCTCTTTAATCATATAACTACTCCAAGTTAATTATTAAGTATATTATTTGAAATTAATAATTATTTAATCTTTCTTTTTAAATGAATTTAAGAATAATTTTAAAACACATAAAATAGCTATTCCAAAATAGACAACCCAATTTACTACAAAAAAAGATTCATCAGCATGATGTTTCTTATAATAAATATACATTGCACGATAAAACTCATAAATTAACTTAGATTTTTGTTTCTTACTACTAGCACCCTTTAAATGAGTAAGTTTAGACTGGCCATAATAAATAATCTTCCAACCTGCTTTTTTAATTCTAAAACAAAGATCAATATCTTCACCATACATAAAAAATGTCTCATCTAATAAACCGACTTCTTTTAATGCATCAGATCTCATGAACATAAATGCCCCTGTTAGACAATCAATTTCATAAATTTCATCATCCGGCAGATTATCTAAATTATAATCATTATCCTCACTATTAGTTGGAATATGGAACAATCTAAAAAATGAATTTTTAACATTCGGGAAACTTCTTTTACATGCCTTATCAAGCTCCCCATTTTCTAAAAGAACCCTACATCCACATGCTCCAACATCAGTATGATTTTCCATGTAATTATAAATACTTTCCAATGTATTTTCCCAAACAACGGTATCTGAATTTAAAAGAAGAACATGCCTCCCCTTTGCAACCCTTAGAGCTTGATTATTTCCAGCTGCAAAACCATTATTATCTTTTGATGCAATAAAATATACTTTATTACCAAAATATTCCTTTAATCTAGATAGACTATCATCTTTAGAAGCATTATCAACAACTAAAATCTCATAGTCAAACGAGTAATTATTTTCAAATATAGAATTAATAGTGTTTTTTGTTAGCTCAAATGTTTGATAATTTACAATTACAACTGACAGATCCATACAATCATCTTTTTAAAAATTTAATTGTGTTTATTATTAATCTGAATTCCATTTTAAAATAATTTTTTGTATTCTTTGATTCAAATTTAACTTTGTCAATTTTACCTCTTGTAGATAATCCTTCACGAATACCGTCTAAATAAATAGATCCAAATCCTTTTTTACAGAAAAATAAATATTTAATTAAAAATCCTAAAAATAGAAAAATAAAATTTATAATTTTTAAAGGAATCGGGAAATTTTTATAAACCACCCACACGTTATTACGTGCAGCCAATTTTACTTTAAACTCATTATATCTGCTTCCAGATGTTGCACTACCAATATGATAAACAATAGCATCTGGACATAACATGTTTCTATAACCGTTAATCCGAGACCTAATTGCTAAATCTACATCTTCCATATATGCGAAAAAATTATCATCAAATAATCCAATTTCATCCAAAATTGCTTTATTATACATTGCTGCTCCAGCACAACTTGAAAATATCTCTTTTATTTGAGTATATTCACTAGCTTCATGATTTTCACCTATTTTCTTAGTCCAAGCAAGTAAATTATATTCATCTCCAACATCATCAATTAAATTTTTATTATTATATTGAAGCATTTTAGCTTGAACTGAAAAAATATCTTCACTAGAAGTAATTGTATCGATTAATGATTTAATTGAACCTTTTTTAATTTCGGTGTCATTATTAATTGAAAAAACAAAATTGTTCTGAGCTTTTTTAATTCCCTGATTGACAGCCGGAGAGAATCCTACATTTTTTTCATTTTCTATTATTACTAAAGGAAAATTAAAACTATTATTCCTAAGATAATCTAAACTACCATCACTAGAGCCATTATCTACAATAATAACTTCACCAATGTATTGGCTCTCTTCATTAAGGGATTTTAAAAAAGTTTTTAGAAATTTTTCCCCATTATAATTTGGTGTTACAACTGAAACCTTCATATTAATCAATTGAATTTTTAAATTTTTTCCACATTTTATAATAAATTTTTGGACTTAATAAGAATAATTTTATTTTAAATTTAAATTTAGAATTCCCCTCAAATTTGGATAATTTTGTGAATAAATCTAATTGGCGCATTTTTGAAATTACTTCATCAAAATCATAATCATTATAAAAAAAATAATTCATATTCCCAAATATCGCTTTTGGAATCCTAGATGTAATTATTAGATTAACCAAATCATCTTTTCCTTGAGTTTGATAGTACTTAGCTAAGTTTTCAAAAATATCCACAATCTCAAAACGCCTAAACTCCGATGTCCTAATTGCAGATTGGCCATGCTGAATATAATAATAAGTTACTTCATTACTTATAGATATCTTATCACCAAAACTTAATGCCTTAAGTGCAAATTCTGTATCTTCACCATAAATAAGATTAGGAGTAAATTTAATATTATTTTCTTTTATAATACTTGCTTTATACATTAATTGGCAGAAATTAAATGGAATCTCCATGTTTAACTCCATTTTAATAAAATCATTACATGAAATTAAACTTTCTGGAAAACTATACGGAACGGATAAATTATCCCCATCTTTTTTGACCAATTGTATTAAACTAAAATCAGTTTCACCATTATATAATTCAGATAGATGATTTCTAGCGATAAAATCATCAGCATCAACAAAAATCAAATAATCCCCACGGGATTTATTAATTCCACGATTTCTAGCCTGGCTTACACCTGCATTATCCTGATGAATAATCTCATAAGACACTGCTGAAGAGGATAACTTGCCCCTGACAATTTCTAAACTATCATCAGTTGACCCGTCATCAACAACAATTATTTCAAAATCATCGAAATCTTGATTAATTATTGAATCTAGTGTATTACCTATATATTCACAATTATTATAAACCGGAACAATGACACTGACTTTAATATTATCCATTATATCTACCATTATTTTAATAGAAAATCAACGACTCTTTTAGATGAATTACCATCAATTACATCAAATTGAGTTTTAAGAAATTCAGAAATTTTACTTTTATCTAATTCATTATTTTTAATTACATCAACTAGTTCTTGTGAGTTATAAACAATTGGTCCTGGCACTGTTTTTTTAAAATCATAATAAAAACCACGTTCATTAGATAAATAATTATCCAAATCATATGTAAAGAACACTACAGGTTTATCTAATGCTACATATTCAATCATTATGGATGAATAATCGGTTATTAATAAATCACTCATTAACATTAATTCCTGCTCATTTTCGTAATCACTTACATCAATATACTGACCATTAGTAGAAATGTCCTCTTTATAAAAATCCTTAATTTTCGGATGTAGTCTTAAAGCCAAAATGTAGTCCCTACCTAGATTTTCATTGAATTCCTCTAAATCAAGATAATCGAATATATTATTATATTTTTCCTCGTTTCTAAATGTTGGAGCATAGAGGATTATTTTTTTATTTGATGAACTGCCATTCTTTTTAAGAAATTCTGATTTTAAAGCATCAACATCATGATTTTCAAAATAATAATCCATACGAGGAAGACCTAAAGATTTAATTTTATTATATGGTATTTGAAAAGCTTCAGAATAATCATCTTTAATATTTTCTGATGTGACAATCAAATAATCCGTATTTTTAGAAATTTTTCCAAGGATTTCCCTACTTTGGATATCAACAGAACCACCAAATTTCTTAGAAGCCCCCGGAGCATGCCACAATTGAACAATTATGCTTTCAGGATTAAATTTCATAAAAGCTAATGGAAAAAAGTTATCGTTTAAAAATATAAACTTAGAACTAGATAATTTTCTAAAACTATCCATAGAAAACTTATCCTTGTAAAAATAATGAAATTCAAAGTTTCCTCTATTTTCAAATTCCTTTTGAATATATCTAAAATTACCATTAAACGATCCTTTTGAATCCATTATAAAGGAAACTCTATTTTTTTTAATACGAGTGTTTTTAAATAACTTAAATAAAACACCATATATTTTATGCTTTAAATAATTCATATTAAACTGTAAAATTTAATTAATGGAAAAACGCTAACATACCAGGCAATGACCCCATCATAGATTGAATACCTAATATAAAAATAGCAAGACCTCCAATGAAATTAATATAACGTGCATATTTCATTGCAATCTTTGTACCAAAAGTTCCAATTAAAAGCCAGCAAATAACCGCAATTAAACTTAAAATTGAGAGAATAATCGGATCAACATGTGCTGCAACACCTTGTGCTGCTAAAATTAAGTTTTCAATGTTACCAAAAATTAACAATGCCCAAAATGGTTTTAATTCATTCATTTAAACACCCCTAATAGATTCCACCATTGCCTGTAAACCTAAAATAAAAATAGCTAAACCACCAATAAAATCAATGAAAGAAACATAATCTATTAACACTGAAGTTGCAACTGTACCAATAGTTAACCATAAAATAACACATATAAAACTTGCAATTCCTAATTTAAGAGGATTTACACCTGCCACAACACCTTGAGAAGATAACACCAAATTCTCAATATTACCAAAAATTATTAACCCCACAAAAGGCAAATATTGCTCCAACATTTCACAATACCTCCATATAAATATTCTATTATCTACTTCACTAATTTATTTAATATTATGATTATATATATAAT